>JAZSMZ010000097.1:0-5232 GCA_045536155.1 Eubacteriales bacterium | reverse complement strand
CGATCCGACTTGTTTACAACCAATACACCCGATATATTGCTGTTTTCGCGTTTCACTTAATTTTCCTCTTGAGCTTCCGCCTCTGACACAAGTCTTGCCTCGATTTCGGCATTGATGCGGTCACTTTCGGCAAGCTGAGCTTCAACCTTTTTCATAAGTTCGTTCATCTTTGCACCCTTTTCCATGCTCTCGTCGGCAATGAATCGCAGCTCGGGAGTAACACGCAGATTCATACGTCTTGCCAACTGCGTGCGAATGTACCCTTGCGCGCTGACAAGTCCCTTTTTGGTGTCGGCGCTATCCGATCCGATAACCGAAAAATATACTTTTGCTGTCTTTAAATCGGCAGCGCAGTCTGTCTTTGTAATGCTGACAAGTGCACCGCTCACCCTCGGATCCTTGACCTCGCGTACTATCTCCGAAAGCTCACGCATTAACTGTTCATTTATTCTGTCCTGACGAAATGATGCCATATTTCCTCCATAGCATAATCGCTGTTTTTTGCAAATAATATTCTCCTATTTTACATTATACCACAAACTGTTGAAATAATAAATATAATTTACCGAAAAAAGTTGAAAAAATTTTTATTTAAGTGTATAATGGTATTCAGTATAATAGGAATATTGTTTTTTATTACGTTTTTAATGTATTTTTTCATCAACGGAGAGTGGAAAAATGAGCGAATATAAACTGAAATTTATGCATGCGGCAGACATTCACCTCGATTCGGCATTCGCCGAATTCGAAAGCGACAAGGCGGCTGTGCGCCGAAGCGAGCTTCGCGCCTCCTTTACCGCGCTTATCACCTTTGCCCGTATGAACAACGTCGAGCTTATGCTGATTGCCGGCGACCTGTTCGACGACAGCTTTGCCACCCGTGAGACCGCCGCGCACATTCGCCGCGAGTTTGCATCCTGCCCCAACACACGTTTTGTCATATCGCCCGGCAACCACGACCCGTACAACGCCGCATCGTTTTACGCGCAGTCTGCATTGCCCGAAAACGTATATATCTTCAATCAAAAAGAGCTTTCATACATCGAATTCGACGATATAAACACCACCGTGTACGGCTATGCCTTCACATCAGGCGAATACCTTGAAAATCCTCTGCGCGGCTTTACGGTGCCCGATGACGGACGCATACACATCTTTTGCGCACACTGTGACCTTGACGTGCCCTCGTCGAGCTACTGCCCCATCACCACTGCCGACATTTTAAATGCGAAATTCGACTACGCCGCTCTCGGACACATCCACAATACCGAGGGTATAAACTGCGACAGAGGAGTCTACTATGGATACTCGGGCTGTCTTGAGGGACGCGATTTCGGCGAATGCGGTTACAAGGGTGCCGTGCTGTGCGACGCCGTCAAAGAGGACGGCATTTTCCGCGCCGAAGTAAAGGGACTGCGCTTTTCCCGCCGCCGCTATGAAAGATTGAATCTCGATCTGACGGGCATCAAGGACGAGGAAAGTGCCTACGCTCACATTCTGCAGAGCGTGACGCGCAGCTATTCAAACGACACCTCTCTGAGACTTACCCTGCTCGGCGACGTGCCCAGCGACCTTGCCCTTTCGCTGACGTATATACGCGAATCGATAGGCGACACGGTGTTCTCCCTCGAGCTTATCGACAAGACCCTCCCGCTCGCCGACACCGAAACGCTCAAAAGCGATCCGTCGATCAAGGGCGCCTTCTACCGCGAGCTTGAAAGTGCGCTTTTATCTGACGACGAGCGCGAAAAAGAAATCGCCGCCGAAGCGCTCAGATACGGACTTGCCGCCATTGCGGGCAGAGATTTTTGAAAGGACGACACATTATGAAATATGATTTTATTCTCTTCGATGCCGACGGCACCTTATTTGATTTTGAAAAAGCGGAACATCATTCCTTTGAAACGCTCTGCCACACATACAATTTTCCCTTTTCCGAGGAGCTTTACGCCGACTATCACGTTATAAACGACGGACTTTGGAAGGCATACGAACGCGGCGAGATCGAAAAGCCCTCTCTGCTCGTCGAGCGTTACCGTCGCCTTATCGACAAATACGGCTTTGATGCCGATGCCGCCGAGTGCAACGCGTTTTATCTTCGCACCCTCGGCTCCTGCCCCTATCTGCTCGACGGAGCCATGGAAATATGCGAGCGTCTGGCAGATAAAAAGCCGCTCTATCTCGTTACGAACGGCGAAGCATCGGTT
The DNA here is from genome assembly GCA_045536155.1 of Eubacteriales bacterium. Lineage (GTDB taxonomy): Bacteria > Bacillota > Clostridia > Oscillospirales > CAG-272 > JAZQNC01. Next base: position 3,025 of record JAZSMZ010000097.1, on the reverse strand, counting down.
CAGCAAGGCCGCTTCAACGGCTCGCCCATAAAGAAATATTTTACCGACATTTTCATCTCGGGCGCGGTAGGATACCCAAAGCCCCACAAAGAATATTTCGACTACGTCGCCAAAAATATCGAGGGCTTTGACCCCGCGCGCGCCATCATCATCGGCGACTCGCTGACAAGCGATATAAAGGGCGGCAACAACGCGGGAATCGACACCGTGTGGTTCAATCCCAAGGGAGAAAAAAACGACAAGGGTGTCAAGATCGACTACGAGATAAAGGATCTGAGCGAGCTTATTCCGATAATTCTGGGAGAATAAAGGATCATTTATGAAAAAAGCTGTTGTTATCGTTCCTACCGAGGCGGCACACCGCGAAAAGTTCAAGGCAAATGCGCCCGATATGGAATTTATATACGAATACTCCGCCGAGGCGTTAAAAGAAGCATCGGTAGTTATAGGAAATCCCCCGAAAGACGACTTAAAATACGCCGAAAAGCTTGAATGGATCCAGCTTTCGATGGCGGGTACCGAGCCCTATTCTCTGCCCGGAGTGCTGCCGGGTACCGTTGCTCTCACAAACTCTACGGGAGCATTCGGACTTGCAATTTCCGAATGCATGGTCGGATACGTTTTCGAGCTTTTCAAAAAGCTCCACCTTTACCGCGACAACCAGCAAAAGAGCGAATGGCTCGACCGCGGATCGGTAAAAAGAGTTGAGGGATCAAACGTGCTTATTTTAGGCATGGGAGATATCGGTAGTGAGTTCGGCAAAAAGATGAAAGCACTCGGATGCCGCGTAACGGGCATCAAGCGCACGCTGACAGACCGTCCCGACTGGTGCGATGCACTTTACACATCCGATGCGATCGATTCTCTTATCCCGAATGCCGACATCATCGCATTAGCCCTGCCCAACACGCCCGAAACTGTAAATATATTATCGCGCGAGCGCATCTCCATGATGAAAAACGATGCGATAATCATAAACGTCGGCCGTGGCAACGCCATCGATCCCGACGCGCTTTACGAGGCGGTCAGCGCAAAAAAGATCGGCGGTGCGGCGCTCGACGTTACAATGATCGAGCCTCTGCCGAAGGACAGTCCGCTCTGGACTTGCGAAAACATCGTCATCACACCTCACATCACGGGATTCTTCCATCTGCGCGACACCTACGACATGATAATCGAGATCGCCGCAGAAAATCTCCGCCGCTACTCGGCAGGCGAAAAGCTGCTCAACAGAGTTGACAAAAACACCCGTTACCGTGCAAACGGCGACGAGGGATTTTCACGCGAAAAGCATCATAAAAACTAAAACAGACGTTTATTTAAAAGGACGTAGTGACCGATGATCATACAGAAGATAAAAATTAAAGCGTTCGGCGGACTTTGCGACTATTCTCTCTCCTTCGGCGAAAAAATGAACATCATCGAGGGCTCAAACGAGGCGGGAAAGACCACCATCGCATCATTCATCGTTTATATGCTCTACGGCATGGACAAAAACGAAAAGGCACTTCGCCATTCGTGGGACGGCAGCAATGCCGGCGGCTCGATGACCGTAGTATCGGGCGGCAAAAGCTACAGGATCGAGCGCGAAAGCAGCCAAAAAAGCGATTCGGTAAGCATTTATGACGTCGAGAGCGGTGAAAAGGTGAAATTTGAAAAGTCGCCCGGCGAGCATTTTCTCGCCCTCCCCCGCGATATTTTCGTGCGCAGTGCCTACGTGGGTCAGGCCTCGGGCAGCGCCATCGACGGTACCGATATAAGCGGAGCTATCGAAAATCTCATGTTCTCCGCCGATGAAAAGGTGAACACCGCCCGTGCGATAAAAAAGCTTGACAGCGCGCGCACCTCCCTGCTTCACAAAAACGAAAAGGGAGGCAAGATCTACGAGATAGGCAAGGAGATCGACGAGCTTCGCGCCCGCCTTCGCGATGCATCTGCAGATTTTGCAAGGGTAGGAGAGCTTCAAGGACAGCTTGAGAGAACGGTCGAGTCAATAAAAGCAAAAGCTGATCTGAAAAGCGACCTCGAGTCGAAGCTTATGTATCACGAGTACACCTCTATCCTAAACCAATTTGACGAGTTCAACGAATCGAAGCGGCTAGGCAACGAGCTCAACGCCCAGTACAAAGCGCTCCGCGATGGATGCTCGCACGAGGGATTTTTGCCCGACGAGGATTACCTCAACCGCCTTCGCGAGCTGAAAAACGAGCGAGCCAATCTGCGCTCCGCCCTCGATTCGGCAAACAACGAATACAACACCATTCTCTCTGCCGAGCCCGATCTCGATACTGCCGAGCTGGTATCCGACACCGTTGAAAACCTGGGCGGAAAGACTCGCGTAATGTCGATGGCAAAATCTGCTCAGCGAAGCTGTGCTACCCTCCGTGTTTTCGGCATAGTATTTGCCGTTTTGGGTGTGGTTGCCGCTGTTATGGCCGTATATTTCGGTCTTTTCGGCGACGGAATGACAAGCGCTATTATAACAGGCGGCGCATTTGCCCTCTGCACGGTTATCTCGATAATACTGCTCTTTTCGGCGATAAAACCCGAACAGCGGCTCAACGGGCTGCTCGACGAGCTTGACGTCGACGATATAGCCGATATGCGCCGTATGCTCGACGATCACGATGAGACCCGCGATCACATCAAGGCTGTATCGGGACGTCTTTCGGACATCGAGGCGCGAAGAGAAAAGCTTGAGGAGAAGTACGCCTCCTGCACATCAGAGCTTGAATTGCTCCTTGAAAAATGGAACAAGACCGACGTCGACGATGCTATTTTACATGCCGACAGCTTTATTCGCAAAAGCGCCGAGCTTTACAGCCGTCTTTCTCAACAGTATGAAACCTTTAACATAATGAAAAAGCAGCTCGCGCCCTACGACGAAGAAGAGATGCGCGAAAAATATCCGATCATCAGGGAAAAATTCGAAAGCCTTTCCGATACGGAATACAGCGAAAGCGAATTGGTGCAGATGAAAAAGGAATTCACCTTCACCACCCAGTCGCTCGCCTCGCTTACCAAG
>JAZSMZ010000001.1:0-10243 GCA_045536155.1 Eubacteriales bacterium | reverse complement strand
CATGGCTACGACCCGACTGCATGATCGAGCAGGGCGGAAGCAACGTGTCGGGCGGTCAGAAGCAGCGTCTTTGCATTGCAAGAGCGCTTCTCAAAAAGCCTAAGATCCTCATTCTTGACGACTCTACCTCCGCTGTTGATACACGAACCGACTCCCTTATTCGACAGGGATTTCGTTCCTTTATTCCCGAAACCACAAAAATCATTATTGCTCAGCGCATTGCTTCGGTAGAGGATGCCGATAAGATCATTGTTCTTGACGGAGGAAAGATCGTTGCCGAGGGTAACCACGACGAGCTGTTGAAGTCGTGTGATATCTACCGCGAGCTTTATGTAAATCAGCATAAGGAGGCTGTCGACAATGAGTAAAAAGACCAAAGACATCAAAAAGCCTCAGAGACCTCCTATCAAAAAAGGCACGCTTTTGCGCGTTGTAAAGCTCCTTTTCTCGTATTTCCCGGTGCTTTTGCCCATTACCATTGTCTTTATCCTTCTTTCCAGCGCGATAAGCTCGATAAACTCGGTATTTTTGCAAAAGATCATTGCTGTAATTGAAACATGGGTTGAAAGCGGCGACTGGAACAGCGCAAAAAATGAGGTTATTCCTCTTGTTTTAAAGCTTGTAGGTTTGTATGGTGCTTCGCTTGCCATGCTTATCACCTACACACAGCTGATGGCGTATATTACGCAGTCCTTTATCGCAAGACTTCGTAAATCAATGTTCAACGGTATGCAGAACCTTCCGATCAAGTATTTCGATACCCACAAGCATGGCGATATTATGTCCTTCTACACCAACGACATTGATACCTTGCGCGAGTTTGTTTCTGCAACCATTCCGACGCTTTTGCAGGCATCGGTTGTTGTAATTACCGTTTTCTGCATAATGATCTACTATTGCGGCCCGCTTACGATTCTTGTCCTCTCGGGCGTTGTGGCCATGATCCTCGTATCGAAAAAGCTGGGCGGCGGTTCTGCTAAATACTTTATGAAGATGGAAGAGGCCGTTGGTAAGAGCGAAGGCTTTATCCAGGAAATGATGGCAGGACAGAAGGTCGTTAAGGTGTTCAACCACGAAAAGAGCGCTGTTGACGATTACGAAGATATAAATCAGAATCTTTACGATGTCTGCCGCCGCGCCGACAGCTACGCGAATACCCTCGGACCTATCATCATGAACATCGGTAACGTGCTTTACGTAGCCGTTGCAATGATAGGCGGTCTGCTTCTCCTTTATCACGTACCCAATTTCTCACTTTCGGGTCTTCCGATATCCATTTCTATCCTTATTCCTTTCCTTAACATGACAAAGCAGTTTACTGGTAACGTAAACCAGCTTTCTCAGCAGGTAAACTCGATTGCCATGGCAATGGCAGGCGCAAACCGCGTATTTACGCTCATTGACGAGCCCAAGGAAGAGGATGACGGATACGTTACCCTCGTTAACGTTAAGGTTGACAGCGAAGGCAAGATAGTCGAAACAGATGAAAGAACCGGCCGCTGGGCATGGAAGCATCCTCACGGCGACGGCACTATCACCTATACTCCCTTGCGCGGCGATGTCCGACTTGTCAACGTCGACTTCTCCTACGTCGAGGGCAAGCAGGTGCTTTACGATGTTTCGGTTTATGCAGAGCCCGGACAGAAGGTCGCTTTCGTCGGTGCTACCGGTGCAGGTAAGACTACGATAACCAACCTAATCAACCGATTCTACGATATCGAGGACGGTAAGATCCGTTACGATGGTATCAACATCAACAAGATCAAAAAGGCTGATCTCCGCCGTTCGCTCGGTATAGTATTGCAGGACACCAGCCTGTTTACAGGAACTGTTCTCGACAATATCAGATACGGACGCCTCGATGCGACCGATGAGGAATGCATGGAAGCCGCGCGCCAGGTCGGTGCAGACGACTTTATAAGCCGACTCCCCGATAAGTATAACACTATGCTTACAAGCAACGGCGCAAATCTGTCGCAGGGACAGCGTCAGCTGATCTCGATTGCCCGTGCCGCGGTTGCCGATCCGCCCGTTATGATCCTTGACGAAGCAACGTCATCCATCGACACCCGTACCGAGGCGATCGTTCAGCGCGGTATGGATAAATTGATGGAGGGCAGAACGGTATTTGTAATCGCTCACCGACTCTCCACCATCATGAACTCCGATGTTATCATGGTACTCGAAAACGGCCACATTATTGAACGCGGAGATCACGAAAAGCTTATCCAAGAAAAGGGAACCTACTATAAGCTTTATACCGGAGCATTCGAGCTCGAATAACCCCCAAAAAGAGAAAACCGATATCAAACGATATCGGTTTTCTTAGTTAAAGAGCTGTTTACAGCGTTGACCCAGCCGCAAAGAAGATATTTTCTCTCACTTTCGGTCATGACAGGATCGAATACATCGTGCTCGGATTCGCAATCACCCATGTCAATTCCAACGGCATCAGCCGCAAGCATGGCCGCGCCGAGCGCGGTTGATTCGACACATGAGGGTCGAATAACGGTTTTATTGGCAATATTGGCTTGGAACTGCATTAAAAAGTTATTGGACGAAGCGCCGCCGTCTACGCGAAGAGAGGATATGTTAATGCCCGTTTCCTTTTCCATGAGAGACAGAACGTCGCGGCTTTGATAGGCTATAGATTCAAGCACGGCGCGGATGATATGACATCTGTTGGTGCCTCTGGTGATGCCTGTGATTACACCGCGAGCGTCTGGATCCCAATACGGTGCGCCAAGACCTGTAAAGGCGGGAACCATATAAACGCCGCCCGTATCGCTGACCTTCTGCGCTTCGAATTCACTTTCCGAGGAGGAGGAGATAATATGAAGCTCGTCTCGCAGCCACTGTATTGCAGAGCCGGCCGAAAATACCGAGCCTTCAAGCGCATATGATATTTTTCCTCCTTTTTTGCAGGCAATGGTTGTTATAAGACCGTTGTTGGAATACACTGCCTTATCACCGATGTTCATTAGCAAGAAGCATCCCGTGCCGTAGGTGTTTTTTGCACTTCCTGCATCAAAACAACCCTGTCCGTATAGGGCAGCTTGCTGATCCCCCGCAATGCCTGCGATAGCGATTGGAGCGCCAAAGAGTTCGGGAGCAGTATAAGCCGCTACACCGGATGAAGATACAACTGCAGGTAAAATTGAGGAGGGGATGTTAAATTCGTCAAGAAGCTCTTTATCCCAAGAGAGTGTGTTGATATTAAAGAGCATCGTGCGGGAAGCATTTGTGTAGTCTGTGATATGTACTCGCCCACCTGTAAGACGCCATATAAGGTACGTGTCGGGGGTGCCGAATGCTATCTCCCCTTTTTCGGCGCGCTCACGCAGACCGTCAATATTATCGAACAGCCATATTAGCTTCGTTGCAGAAAAATATGCATCTAAAACGAGTCCCGTCTTTTTTCTGATTTTATCTTCAAGTCCTCGTTTTCGTAAGGCTGAACATATATCGGCCGTTCTTCTGCATTGCCATACGATGGCGTTATATATAGGCTGTCCGGTCTTTTTGTCCCATACAATGGCAGTTTCACGCTGGTTTGTGATTCCGATGGCGGCGATGTCGCTCGCGGTAAGTCCCGCACGGTCAAGTGCAGTCCGAGCAGCACCGTACTGTGATTCCCAAATGTCATTTGGATTGTGCTCGACCCAACCGGGCTGAGGATATATCTGTCTGTATTCGTTTTGAGCCGATGCGATAACCTTTCTTCCGTCAAAAATTATGCATCGCGAGGATGTCGTTCCGCAATCGAGAGACATTATATAACGTGACATTTAATGTACCGGCCTTTCGTTTGATTCGTTACAACACAATTGTATACTTTTTTGACACAGTTGTCAACACGAAAAAGGTGCTGAAAATAATTCAGCACCTTTTAAGCTGTAACTGTAAATCAATAGCAATTAACTCTGATTACACCGTCGAGCTTTTTAAGCTTATCAACGGCATTCTCGGGGATCGAACCCTCAAGCTCCATAATGGTGTATGCATATTCTTTTTTGGAGCGGTTTGTCATGTTGATTATATTGATGTTTTCCGCCGAAACCGCACCGGAGATCTGCGCAAGCATATTGGGGATGTTCTTGTGAAGAACACATATACGAGCATCGCCGTTATGAGGCATCGAGCAGTTGGGGAAGTTTACGCTGTTTGTGATATTGCCCGTTTCGAGGTATTCGATGAGCTGACGGGCTGCCATAACGGCACAGTTGTCTTCCGATTCTTCAGTGGACGCACCGAGGTGAGGAATTGTGATGATTCTGTCGTCGACGTTGACGTTGTCGTCGGTGGGGAAGTCGGTAACGTAGCATGCTACCTTGCCGGACTTGACAGCAGCGATCATATCCTTGGTATTTACGAGATCGGCGCGGGAGAGATTGATGAAGCGCACACCGTCCTTCATCTTTGCGAAGGTTTCAGCATTGAACATTCCTCTGGTTGTGTCGGTAGCGGGAATATGTACGGTTATAAAATCTGCAGTTCGGTAAATCTCATCATAATCCGCAGCTTTCTTGATAGCGCGGGAAAGATGCCATGCGTTTTCTATTGTGATGTAAGGGTCATAACCGATAACTTCCATGCCAAGGCTCTTTGCAATGTTTGCAACCATACCGCCGATGGCGCCGAGACCGATTACACCAAGGGTCTTGCCTTGAATTTCAATGCCCGCAAATTTGGATTTCTCCTTTTCAACAAGCTTTGCAACACCCTCTTTGCCTGCCTGAGACTTTGCCCATTCGATACCGCCCGAAATATTGCGGGAAGCAAGGAGAAGTGCGGCAACAGCAAGCTCTTTTACACCGTTTGCATTTGCGCCGGGAGTGTTGAATACAACAATACCTTGATCGGCACACTTGTCAACGGGAATGTTGTTTACACCTGCACCTGCACGGGCGATTGCCTTCAGCTCGGGATTGAATTCCATAGAAAGCATATCGGCGGAGCGGACCATAATGCCGTCGGGATTGTTGATATTGTCGCCAAGGCAGTATTCGTCAAGATTGAAATTGTCAAGACCGATACGTGCTATTTTATTTAAAAGCTTAATATTTTTCATTTTTAATCTCCAAAAAAACTATGGTAAAACTTTATGCTTTGGGATTTGCCTTTGCAAAATCGTCCATGAACTTAACGAGCGCCTCAACACCCTCAATGGGCATTGCGTTGTAGATTGAAGCTCTCATACCGCCGACGGAGCGATGTCCCTTGATGTTCTTGAATCCTGCCGCATCTGCTTCCTTTGCAAACTTCTTGTCAAGATCGGCATCACCGGTAACAAATGTAACGTTCATAAGCGAACGTGCTTCCTTTTCTGCGGGAGCTGTGTAGTAAGACTGAGGATCAAGATAATCGTAAAGCAGAGCAGCCTTTTTGATGTTCTTTTCCTTGGATGCTTCAAGTCCGCCGTTGTCAAGCAGATAGTTGAACACAAGACCGGCTACGTAGATGCAGTAGCAGGGAGGAGTATTGTACATCGAATCGTTGTCGGCCATAAGCTTGTAGTCGAACATAGAAGGAGTGTCGGGACGGCAGTTTCCGATGAGGTCCTCGCGTACGATTATAATGGTAACACCTGCGGGAGCAACGTTCTTCTGCGCACCTGCATAGATGAGTCCGAACTTGGAAACGTCAATGGGCTCGGAGAGAATGCAGGAGGACATGTCTGCTACGAGCGGGATGTCGCCGGTATCGGGGATGTAGTCCCACTTTGTGCCGTAGATGGTGTTGTTGAAGCAGATATGTACGTAGTCGGCGTCGGGACGGAAATCGTCCTTTGTGAGACGGGGGATGTAGGTGTTGTTTTTGTCCTCAGAAGAGGCAACAAGACGGATATCGCCGTATTTCTTTGCTTCGGAATATGCCTTTTTGGAGAACTGGCCGGTTACAACGTAGTCTGCCTTACCCGACTTTGTGAGAAGATTGTAGGGAATTGAAGCAAACTGAGTGGATGCGCCACCCTGCAAAAAGAGCACTTTATAGTTGTTGGGTATATTCATGAGTGTACGGAGTTTTGCCTCAGCGTCGGCAATAATTGCTTCGTACGCAGGTGATCGGTGGCTCATCTCCATAACGGACATTCCGGTGTCACCGTAATTTACAAGCTCAACTGCAGCCTTTTCAAGAACAGGCAGAGGGAGCATAGAGGGACCTGCGGAGAAATTAAAAACTCTTTCCATGATATAACTCCTTTTTTACTTAAATAAAATTTAAGTCTATTTTACCATAATAAAGTGAAATAGTCAATACCTTATGATGATAAAGAATAACTTTTTTGCAAAAAAACACTGGAATTTATTATAAATATTCAAGATGTTGAGCTTTTTTGCAAGAAATTATTTGCAATTATGCAAAAAAACACGGTTTTGCCCGCCGTAATCGTGCACGATCTCTCCGCAACCGAAGATTCTTTTCAAAGCATCGGCCTGGTCATATCCTATCTCCATAAGAACGGGCGATCTGTCTTTTAAAATGGCAGGGCAGAGATCAAATATCCGTCGGTAAAAAGCAAGGCCGTCTTCGCCGCCGTCAAGAGCAATATGAGGCTCGTGAGCGATCTCGGGTGCGAGAGTCGGAATAACGGACGAGTTGATATAAGGCGGATTCGACGTGAGCGCATCGAAGCGTTTGTCAAAAAGATTTGTAAAATTACTGTCAAATAAATCGGCGCATAAATAAACGATTCGATCGTCGACCGCGTTTAATGCAGCGTTCTTTTTTGCCATTTCGATTGCACCCGGCGAAATGTCAACGGCAACAGCCTTTAAATCGGGGCGGTGAGCAAGGATTGAGATCGCAATACAGCCGCTGCCGGTGCAAAGGTCAATAAACTCTCCTCCACGAGGAATATATTTTATAGCTTGTTCGACAAGTATTTCGGTATCGCTTCTGGGAATAAGCGTGTCCTCGTTTAGCAGATACCTTTCGTCATAGAAATACCATTCGCCTAAAATATACGCAAGAGGTTCGTGGTCTTCGAGACGTTTGTATGCGTTTAAACGCTCATTTTCATCGGTAAACTTTTCGTCTATAAATCTTTTTTCGCGCTCTGTCATCGTTTGACTCCGTTAAAAAATCTTGCTTATATTTAACCACAAAAAGCGCTTTGTGTCAACTGTCAGAGCAAAAAGTGTTAAAATATTTAATTATATGAAAGTTAACAATAAAATTTTGTCAAATTCTATTGAAAAAATTTTAAAGTTGATTTATAATATACAAGATAAACTATAATGGACACGAATGTCTAAATTTGTGAGGGAATTTTCATGCAGAACGAAATCGATCTTGCTTGTATTAAAGACGAGCTGTGCAAAATAACCGCAAAGCAGTTGAACATCGAAGAGGACACAGTAAACGAAAACTCCGCTTTTTTGGAAGATTTGGGTGCTGACTCGCTCGATATTGTTGAGCTTTTGGCGGAAATTGAGATCAAATACGGAATTTATGTTCACGATGAAAGCATCGCGGATATTAAAACAATAAGCGATGCCGCAGACTACGTTTCTTCGGCTGTCGCCGAAAAATGCTAACTATTTATCAAGACAGAAAGGCTATATCATGAAAAAAGCAGTTATGTACGGCGGCGGTAATATCGGCCGCGGCTTTATCGCTCAGTTGTTCTACAAATCCGGTTACGAGACTGTGTTTATTGACGTTAACGATTCACTTGTCGATTCGCTTAACAGCACTCACGAGTATCCCGTATACGTTACCGGTGAAAGCGACTATATTCGCGAGGACGTCAAAAACGTCCGCGCTGTCAACGGTAAGGATGCCGATGCAGTAGCAAACGAGATCGCAAGCTGTGACGTAATGGCAACAGCGGTTGGCGCAAACATTCTTAAGTTCATTGCCGAACCCGTTGCAAAGGGAATTCAGAAGCGCATGAAGGATTCCGGCAAGCCTCTCAATATCATCATTTGCGAAAACCTTATCGATGCAGATAAATATTTCCGCTCTCTTATCGACGAAAAGATCTGCGAGTGCGCCAAAGAATATTTCGCAAAGGATGTAGGCCTTATCGAGGCCTCCATCGGCCGTATGGTGCCCGGTGTTCCTGAAGAGATCAAGGCAAAAGAGCCACTCGCAGTCTGCGTTGAGCCCTACTGCATGCTTCCTATCGACGAAAATGCAATAGTCGGTGAAATGCCCGAGATGATCAATCTTGAGCCCTCCTCTCCCTTTGAATTTTTCATTCGCCGCAAGCTCTATATGCACAATATGAGCCATGCCGTAACAGCTTATCTCGGTTATCTTCGTGGATACGAGTGCATCTGGCAGGCAATCGCCGATGAAGAAATCAAAGCTGCTGCAAAATCTGCTCTCTATGCAACCTCAACGGCCATGGCGAAGGAATTCGGTAAGAACGAAGATGATCTTAAGGCGTTCTCCGATGATCTTCTTGTTCGCTTCACAAATAAGCTCCTCGGCGATACCGTTGCACGTGTTGGACGCGACACCGTACGTAAGCTTGATCCTTCCGACCGCCTTTGCGGAACTCTTACCCTCATTACATCTCACGGTATCGAATGCGATGCACTTATCCGTGCTATCGCCGCTGCGCTGAAATTCGACCCCGAAGGAAAAGAGCCCATCAAGGCATTCTGCGACGAAAACGGTGTCAAGGCAACACTTGAAAAATACTGCGGCATAACCGACGATGCTCTTGTCGCAAAGATAGAAGAAGAATATAACAAATAACATTTGAAAATGAGTACAAGAATAATAACTGCAGAGCAAATAGCCGAGCAAAAAGTTTTTTCGCAGCGTATACGCGCAATCATAGGTGACGAAAATAAGATAGCCTGCATTCAGACCTACGGATGTCAGCAAAACGAAGCCGACAGTGAGCGTCTTGCGGGCATGTGCGAGGAGATGGGCTATTCATTTACGGATGACCCGTCAAAAGCCGATCTTATCATTGTCAATACCTGTGCTGTTCGCGAGCATGCGGAATTAAAAGCGCTCTCAATTACCGGACAGTTCAAGCATCTTAAAGAGAGAAAACCCTCCCTTATTATAGCGATGTGCGGCTGTATGGTAACGCAGGAGCACCGTTTGAATGACGTCAAGCAGAAGTATCCCTACGTTGACTTTCTTTTCGGAACGGGTATGCTCTGGAAATTCCCCGAGATCATGTACGAGGCGTTGACCACCAAGCGCCGCCATTTCTATGAAAACGAGGATGACGGAAATATTGCCGAAGGGCTGCCCGTACGCCGCGAAAGCAATTTCAAGGGCTGGGTCAGCATTATGTATGGCTGCAACAATTTCTGCACCTACTGCGTTGTGCCTTACGTTCGAGGCAGAGAAAGAAGCCGTCAACGTGAGGACGTGCTTAAAGAAGTCCGAGAACTCGTTGAGAACGGTTGTCGTGAGATCACCTTGCTCGGTCAGAACGTGAATTCGTATTCGGGAGGATGCGATTTTGCAGACCTTCTCACCGATATATGCGAGATCGATGGTGATTTCATTGTCCGCTTTATGACAAGCCATCCGAAAGACGTTTCGCATAAGCTGATCGATACAATGGCAAAATACCCGATGATAGCGCGACAGTTCCATCTCCCTCTCCAATCGGGAAGCAATCGCGTGCTTTCGGCAATGAACAGACGCTACACCGCTGAAAGCTATATCGAAAACGTGCGATATATGAGGGAAAAGATGCCCGATATTGCACTTTCTACCGATATAATAGTCGGTTTCCCCACCGAAACCGATGAGGAATTCGAGGAAACGCTCAATGTCCTTCGCGAGGTAAGATACGATTCTATTTTTTCCTTTATCTACTCGATAAGAAAGGGAACAAAGGCCGCCGAAATGGAAGGCCAGATATCCGATGAGGTGAAAAAGGAGCGTTTTGCGCGATTGCTCGACACTCAAAATCAGATATCATACGAAAAGAATCAGAGCTATGTCGGTAAAGTGATCGACGTCCTTGTTGAGGGCAGATCAAAAACGGATGACAGCAAGCTTACCGGTCGAGGCGAGCGGGGAAGACTCGTACACTTCATTGGCGACGATTCTCTTATCGGTTGCCACGTCAACGTAAAAATCGTAAAGGCAGAAACATATGCGCTTTACGGCGAACTTTAATTTATAAATAATTTTTAGGAGAAATAAAATGGATATTCTTGAAAAAGCAAGAGAACTTGGAACTCTTATCAAGCAGAGCGAAGAAATGAAGAGATGCGATGCTGCCGAGGCGGCATACGATGCAGACGAGGAGCTT
>JAZSMZ010000071.1:0-10481 GCA_045536155.1 Eubacteriales bacterium | reverse complement strand
CACGGCGGGGGCAAGCCCCCCCCCTACGATGTAGCCCCATTATATCACAAATCGGCAAAGAAAACAACATCTCTGCCGAGAATTATGTGTCACGGACCGTCGAGGACGCCGGTCCCTACAATTTTGTAAACATCCTTATGAAAATAAACCTAAAGGCAGCCGTTTTTTATGTAAATATCACTTTCCCACACAGAAATTTCTGAATATTTCATCCACGATCTCGCCCGAGGTCTGCCGTCCGTCGGCATCGCGCAGTGCGCTTATCGCAAGCTCGATATCAAGCCCCGCGATATCCTGAGTCATCGATACGGACAGCGACTGTATCGCACTGTCCACGTTTTCACGCGCACTTTTGATGAAGGAATACTGACGGGCATTGGCAACAACCCCGTCGAAGCAGTTTTCTATATCGCCATCGGTAAAAAGCGATATTATCTCACGCTCAAGCGCCTCTTTTCCCTCTCCGCTCCGGCAGCAGATCGGAATGACGGTATCAACGTAGGGCGCTATCTCTCCGTCGGTGACGATACGCCCCTTGTCCGATTTGTTGATGAGCGCAATCTTCGGGCAAGTCATCGGCGCGATCATATTGAGAAAATCACGGTCAGAATCATCAAGCGGACTCGATCCGTCGAAAACGGCGAGCACGAGCTGTGCGTTTTTCAGCATCATCTCGCTGCGCTCAACTCCCATTCTTTCAACGGTGTCGGTCGTTTCGTGAAGTCCCGCGGTGTCGCAGAGCTTGAGCATGACGGGTCCGATGTAGGCGTTTTCCTCGATGGTATCTCGCGTTGTTCCGGCGATATCGGTAACGATTGCTCGGTCGCGTCCGAGCAGCATATTGAGCAGCGACGATTTGCCGGTATTCGGCTTGCCTGCGATAACGGTGGGAATTCCCTCGGTCACCGCATGACCTGTTTTATAGCTTTTTTCAAGAGCTGAAAGCTCGCTCTGAGCCTTTTTGAGCGCAGTAATCATCTCGTCAATTCCGACATCGGTCATATCCTCATCCGGATAGTCGATATAGGCATAGACCGATGCTAAAAGTGCGGTCAACGACGATGTGATGCCATCGATCTTTTTGCTGAGCGTACCCTTTGTGTGCGATGCAAAAATTTTCAGCTGTGCATCGCTTTCGGCGTTTATAAGCCCGATGACCGCCTCGGCTTCGGTGAGAGAAAGCTTTCCGTTCACAAAGGCACGTCGGGTAAATTCACCCGGTCCTGCCGCCTCTGCTCCTGCCGCATAAACAGCACCCAAAACGCGCTGGCTGAGCAGTATTCCCCCGTGACAGGATATCTCAACCGTATCCTCGCCGGTATATGACCTCGGTGCGAAGAATACAGTGGCAATGCCGTCATCTATCCTTTCGCCGCCATCGCATATAGCGCCGTAAAGGGCGCTGTTGGGTGCGGCACTGCCAAGCGATTTTTTACCGAAGGGTTTAAAAACCCTCTCGCTTATTTCGATGGCTTTTTCGCCCGATATTCTTATTACCGCAATTCCTCCACGTCCTATCGGAGTGGATATTGCGGCTATCGTTGTATCTGTATACATCTTTTCAACTCTCGTTTTATATTATTCCATCGACACGATTTCCATATCGATTTTGCGGCTTATGATGTCGGCATCAACTATTCTTACATCAACTTGATTACCGAGGGCATAAACGGTGTAACCGCAGCTTAGTGTCATTGCCTTTTCGTTATATTCAAAGTAACCGTCGAGCGAAGATATAGGAACAAGTCCCTCGCAGGTGTTTTCAAGCTCGACAAACAGTCCGAACGACGTCACCGAGCTGATCGTGCCGCGATAGACCTCGCCAACTCTTTTCGACATATATATAACGCGGTAAAGATCCTCTATATCGCGTTCTGCCGCCGTTGCGCGGATCTCGTTTTCGCTCGATGCCTCGGCAGATCTTGAGGCAAAGGCGGCAAAATGCTCAACTTTGGAATAATCCATTTCGCCGCGGATCAGACATTTGATTATGCGGTGCACCGACAGATCGGGATACCGTCTGATGGGCGAGGTGAAATGGCAATATTTTTCGATTGCAAGTCCGAAGTGCGGTGAGCAGAGCGAAGAATATCTCGCCTTCATCAGCGAACGGAGCATAACGTAGGAAACGGTGTTCGACACTCCCTTTTCCTTTGCCTGACGCAGCACGCCCTGAAGCGCTCTCGAATGGAGCTTTTTGGCCTTAAGCGCACTTACGTTCAGCCCGAGATTATAGGCAAAGGTGGTAAAGGTCTGTATCTTTTCGGGCGCAGGGTCCTCGTGTATGCGGTACACGCAGGGCATATCCTGCCAAAAAAGCCAGCTCGCCACCGCCTCGTTGGCGCAGAGCATATACTGCTCGATGAGCATTTCGGTACATCCGCGCTCGCATTTGACAATGTCAACAGGCTCGCCGTCCTCAATTATGATCTTCGATTCGGTACTCTCAAGCTCGAGCGCACCCCTCTTTTCGCTTTTTCTTGCAAGGATCTCATAAAGCTCGAGCATATCGGGCAGCATTCGGCCGACGACCTTGTATTTGTCGTAATAATTTGAATTTCTTCCCTTTTCGACAACGTCGTTCAGTTCGGAATACACTCCGCGCACCGCGGTGCAGATAACGCTCTCGACGATCTCGCAATCGACAATTTCGCCATCGTTGTCAAGGGTGATAAGGGCAGACAATGCATACTTGTCGCTGCCCGAATTGAGCGAACAGCAGCCGTTCGATATCGCTTCGGGGAGCATGGGCACTACCTTGTCGATAAAATACACGCTCGTTCCGCGCTCAAAGGCCTCATTATCGAGTGCGCTGCCCTCTTTTACGTATTCGCTTACATCGGCAATGTGTACGCCGAGCAGATATCCGTCGTCCGTTTTCTCAACCGATACCGCATCGTCAAGATCCTTTGCATCGGCGCTGTCAATGGTGAGTATGCATTTGCCGCGAAGGTCCACTCGTCCGTCAAGCGAGATCGCCATCGACGATACCCTCTCCCCTTCGGCAAGCACCTGATCGGGAAAGCTTTCGCGTATTCCGTGCTCGCGCAAAATGGCCGCATAGTTTGCCTCGGAGCTCTCGCTGTCGCCGAACACTCCCACAATCCGCCCCTCGGCATTGTCATAGGTTGAAGGATAACGGACGATCTCAACTTCGACCTTATCGCCTGCCTTGGCAAGACCGATATCGTCGAGCTCAACGATAAAGTTGATTCGTCTGTCGTCGGCCTTGACGTAATATTTCGGCGCACGTCCGCGGACACGGACAAGCTCTCGCAAAGTACCGATAACACTTTTTGTGCGATGCTCGACGATGCGTATGATACGTCCTTCGCCACTTTTATCGCCATCCTTACCCTCACGGGTCATCTGGGCGATAACGACGTCGTCGTTTATCGCGTCCATCGTTTCCTCGGGCGGAATGAAGAGGTCGCCGCCCGTTCTCTTTCGGTATTCGTCGTCGGGAATGAAAAATCCGAATCCCTTGGCGTGGGCGCGGAAACTTCCCCGCATATATCCTGCGTTTTCTGCCGAGAGAAGCTTTCCTTTTTTGCCGTAAACGGCGATGCCTTCGTCTATCGCCTGCTGCAATGCCTCGGCAAATTCGTCGAGCGACAGATCAAAAAAATCGCTTTCGTAAAGCTCGTTAGGCTTTTTCGGGCTGTAAGCGCGCGAAGACAGCAGTTCTTTTAGTCTATCGTATCCCTTCATTTTGCTCCTCCCTTTCTTTTAACGTGTTTTTTCATGTACTTATTTATCCAACAAAGCCCGCCTTAGTATATATAACCAAAGGCGGGCTTTATAATTCGTTTTAGGTTTTCGCAGTGCAGACGTTGATTATTCTTCAACGGTGGTATCTTCAACTTCTGCGGCAGTGGTCTCTTCAACTTCTGCAGCGGTGGTCTCTTCAGTGGGAGCAACAGTAGTAACGTCGCCCTGGTCAAGACCGGCGAGATCGTCAAACACGTCATCGGGGTCAGTTGCGGTGTTGGGCTGAATAACGTATACAACGATTACAAGAAGAGCGAAGCATACAGCAACGATGGTTGTAACCTTATTAAGAACCTTGTCCCATTCTTTTGCCTTGGACTTGCCGAAGAATGTTTCGGCACCGCCTGCGATGGTACCCGAAAGGTTGTGGGACTTACCCGACTGCATAAGTACGGCAATTACAAGGAAAACAGCTGCAATGAGCAGTATAATTCCTACAATGATCTGTACAGTGGTCATTTTTTAATATCCTCCAAAACTGCCGTTTCTTACTGCGTCGGCAGATAGTAATGTTATTTTGATTTTAACAGCAATCTATAATAACACAAATATTTCAAAAAAGCAATAGCAATTCACAAATATTTTATTTTTTTTAACAAATACTGCTTACCACACTATTTCTTCGGCATCAAAAACAGGTCCGTCCACGCAAACACGGCGATAATGCTCACCTTCAACGCCCTCGTTCGATTTGAAAAGAGTCTTGCAGATACAGCCGTGGCAGGCGCCCACTCCGCAGGCCATTCTCTCCTCCATCGACACCTCGCATCGAATGCCATATTGCTTCGCCAGCTTCGCAACAGCCGCCATCATGGGCTTCGGTCCGCAGGTGTGGATAACGTCGTATCCGCCCTTTTCGAGCTCCTTTTTGACAAGGGTAGTAACAAATCCGCGATCGTCGGTGATGTATTCGGTGTTGCAGCCGTATTTTTCAAAGTTTTCGGTATAATTGATCATACCCTCGTTTCTGAAGCCGAGAAGAGCGGTCGAACGGTCACCGTATGCGCGAGCCAGGGGCAGAAGAGGATAAATTCCTATGCCTCCGCCAACAAGCAGAGCGCGTCCGCTTTGGGATACCTCAAAGCCCTTGCCAATGGGAGAAAGCAGATCGATCTTTTCACCCGCTTTTCTTTCGCTGAGCCATTTTGTGCCCTTGCCGCGGACGTCGTAGCATATCGTAAGACAGCCGCCTTCGCTTTCGGCCACGCTTATCGGACGGCGAAGGGTCGTGTCGGTGCCGCACAGTATCATTACAAACTGACCGGGCAAAGCCTTCTCGCCGCAGTCAATAACAATTTCGTAAAGGGATCCGCCCTCGATTATTGCTTTATTGGACTTGATCGTTCCTATCATAATACCACCGTATATCTGTTTTTTATAATTTTTACATTTAGTTAACTATATTTTACACTTAAAAACGCCGTCTGTCAATGGTGTGTGCTTGACTTGACAGCAATTATTTGTTATAATGATGAAAAATAAATATTTTATGATAATCACAAGGAGTTTTCCATGAGCGATATCAAGGATATAAACTTAGCGCCCTCGGGACGCGACAAGATCAACTGGGTCGCAAGCTACATGCCCGTTCTCAACATCATAAGAAAGCATTTTGAAGAGGAAAAGCCCTTTAAGGGAATGAAGATCTCCATGTCCATTCACCTTGAGGCAAAGACCGCTTACCTTGCCGAGACTCTCGCCGCAGGCGGAGCCGAGGTATGGATCACCGGCTGCAATCCCCTTTCCACTCAGGACGACGTTGCCGCCGCTCTTGCCGCAAACGGCATGGAGGTCAATGCATGGCGCGGCGTTGACGACGCTACCTACACCGAACACCTCAAAAAGACACTTTCGATCTGCCCCGATCTCTTTATCGACGACGGCGGCGATCTTACCAATCTTCTTCACGGCGACTGCCCCGAATACGCGGTAAACATCATCGGCGGCGGCGAGGAGACCACAACGGGTATCCACCGTCTGTTCGCACGCGAAAAGGCAGGCAAATTAAACTTCCCCATGATCGCCGTAAACGACGCCGACTGCAAGCATCTCTTTGACAACCGCTACGGCACAGGCCAGTCGACCATCGACGGCATTATGAACTCCACCAACCTCATTATCGCAGGCAAGACCGTCGTTGTAGGCGGCTACGGCTGGTGCGGTAAGGGTATGGCCATGCGAGCAAAGGGCATGGGCGCTGTTGTTATCGTAACCGAAATCGACCCCGTCAAGGCGATCGAGGCCAGAATGGACGGCTTTGAGGTAATGCCCATGGACGAGGCCGCAAAATACGGCGATCTGTTCGTTACCTTGACCGGCTGCTGCGACGTTATCCGTGCCGAGCACTTTGCCGTTATGAAGGACGGCGCGCTCCTTGCAAACTCCGGCCACTTCGACGTTGAGATCGACAAAGTCGCTCTCGAAAAAGCCGCCGTGCGCGTATGGGAAAGAAAGCCCAACATCGTCGGATATGAAATGCCCGACGGACGCGTGCTCAATTTGCTTGCCGAAGGCCGCCTTGTAAACCTTGCCGCAGGAAACGGACATCCCGCCGAGATCATGGATATGTCCTTTGCCCTTCAGGCAAAATGCCTTGAATACATGGCAAAAGAGGGACGCTCGCTCAAGGCAGGCGTATATCAGGTTCCCCGCGAGATCGATATGGCCGTTGCCGCAATGAAGCTCGAGGCAATGGGATCCAAGATCGACGTTCTTTCCGAAAAGCAGAAGGAATATCTCAACAGCTGATAAATACCGATAAACAAAAAAGATGGCACACGGTGCCATCTTTTTATTTTTTCATTTTACATACCGAGTGCGGTCTTTATTGCTTCCTTTGCGATGCCGTTATCGGAAGTGATAAGCAAAAATACGTAATTTTCAACCGAATATACCTCGGCATTCTTGATTGTCTTTGCAAATCCTTCGGGATCGTAAAGCGCGATGTCGCTCTCGTTGAGCTGCTCGATGCGTGCCTGCATGACCGCTTTGATTGCATCAACGTCCTTTTTGTCGATGAGCTTCATGATGTGTATTTCAAACGCGCTCTTGCCGTTGGGAAGGCGGATGGCGTAGGAATCGACCATGGAAAGCTCGGCAAGGGTCTCAAATTCGCCCTTGTAGAGATATCCTGCATATTCGGGCTCGAGGTATCCGTCGTCGAGATCGTCAACGCCATTGATGTAAAGCTTTTTATAGTCGGGAATGTCGGTATAAGAGGAAACTACGGCGTCCATGATGTCAAGGGGCGCGGCATCGATCAAGGTCTTCTCCGTTTCTTTAACTGTCGTGTCTGTATTGTCGTTATTCTTTTCCTCGCCGCACGAGGCAAGGGCAAAGACTGTAATGAGGCAGAGTAAAAGCGCAATTATTCTTTTCATTTTTCTTCTCCGATTACATAATTGTAGAATATATATACATATTACACCAAAATCGAAACAAAGTCAAGAAAATTTTAGATTCCCTTCTCCGACGTGCCAAGATTGACAAAAAGAAAAATAGATGCTATCATTTATACAATAAATCAATCAAGCGCGAGGATATATGAAAAATCCCTTTCCACATTCGGACAACAACCGTCGCTTTTACACCTACGACTACTATTTAAGAAAGCGATTCGGTAAAAAATGCTTCAAGGTTCCGCTCGACGGCGGATTCAGCTGTCCCAACATCGACGGCAAGCGTGCTCACGGCGGCTGTACCTACTGCAATCTGAACTCGCGCGAGCGGGAAATATTGCCTATCCCCGTCCAGTTCGAGCGCGCAGTCAGCACCCTTTCCCAAAAATGGCCCGACTCGCTCCATATTGCCTATTTTCAGAATTTTTCCAACACCTACGCTCCCGTCGACCGACTGCGCGAGCTTTATTATGAAGCGCTCTCGATGCCCGACGTTGTGGGGCTGAGCATCGCCACCCGCGCCGACTGCCTCGAAGACGACGTCTGCG
Source organism: Eubacteriales bacterium (assembly GCA_045536155.1). Lineage (GTDB taxonomy): Bacteria > Bacillota > Clostridia > Oscillospirales > CAG-272 > JAZQNC01. The sequence goes on along the minus strand of JAZSMZ010000071.1, from coordinate 2,764 downwards.
AGCTGCTTTACGAGATCGGCAAAAAGACATATCTGACCGTTGAACTCGGGCTTCAGTCGTCGAGCGACGTGAGTGCCGAGCGTATCAACCGCGGGCATAGCTGGGCGGAGTTTCTCCAAGGGTACGAAAAGCTGCACGGACTCAACGTCTGCGTACATATAATAAACGGTCTGCCCGGTGAAAACAAGGATGACATGCTCAAAACAGCGTGCGACGTTGCCCGCCTTTGTCCGCACGAGATAAAGATCCACCTGCTCCACGTGCTGAAAAACACCGTCATGGCCGAAGAGTACGAACGCGGCGAGTTTGAAACGCTCACCCTCGACGAATACTCCGACATCGTAGTAAGCCAGCTTGAATTATTGCCGCCCGATACCGTTATCGGCCGCGTCACAGGCGACGGACTTTCCGACGAGCTGATCGCGCCGCTCTGGAGCACGCGCAAATTCAACGTGATGAACACCATCGACAAGCTGATGGTCGAGCGAGATACCTATCAGGGAAAGCTGTACAATTTGCCTGCATGACCGTTCCCGCTCAACCCCTATGGGCATATTGCCACAGAAAGTACGTGTTTGTACCTTAAAAGACCGATTAATCTCACCTAAAAAAGCATTTAATGCCATTTTTTTGCCCTATTTTATGCACTGTGCACAAAATAGGGCTTTTTCTTTTTATATCGGAAGGGCAAAAAAATATCATTTCGTATTGCATTTTTATGTTTAATATTATATAATTAAGAGGTACTCAAGCACACTAATATGTGTAAAATACCAAAAACATGAACTTAATCAAAGGAGATACATTACTATGGCAATCGCAAAACAAACCAAACAGATCCGTAATATCGCTTTACTTGGGCACGGCGGCTCCGGCAAAACGTCCTTTGCCGAAGCCATGTTATATTTTACTAAGGCAACCGACCGTCTCGGAAAGCCCACCGACGGAAACACCGTCTGCGACTATGACCCCGAGGAAATCAGACGCGGCTTTTCGCTCCAGACATCTATTGCTCCCGTAAACTTTAAGGACGTCAAGATCAACGTTATCGACACCCCCGGCTACCTCGATTTCTCGGGTGAAGTGCTCCAGGGTGTAAGAGTTGCCGACAGCGCACTCATACTTATCGACGCTAAATCGGGTGTTGAAGTAGGCGCAGAGCTCGCATGGGATTATGCAACCGAGGCAGGCATTCCGAAGTCCTTCTTCATCAACAAGTTCGACGATCCCGATGCTCACTTCCAGGCTCTTATGGCTGAGCTCCGCGAAAAGTTCGGTCACTCCGCCTGCCCCGTCCTCATTCCTATGAAGGACTCCCACGAAACTCTCGGTCTTATCAACCTCATCGAGATGAAGGCTTACACCTTTGATAAGAACCTCAAGAGAACCGTTTCCGAAATTCCCGAAAAATACTTGCCCAACGCTGAAAAGCACCGTGCAGAGTTCCTCGAATCTATTGCCGAGACCAGCGACGAGCTGATGGAAAAGTTCTTTGCAGAAGAAGCGATCACCGTTGAAGAGTCGCTCAATGCGCTCCTTTCGGGTATCGCCGACGGCACCATCGCTCCCGTCATCTGCGGTTCGGCCATCAATATGTGGGGCGTTGAGTTCATGCTCGGTCTCATCGCCGACGCTTATCCTGCTCCCAAGGCAGTTGAAGGCGATCCTTCGGTATTCGTATTCAAGACCATCGCCGACCCGTTTGTCGGTAAGATGTCCTTCTTCCGCGTTATGAGCGGCAACCTCACAAACGACCTTACATTAAAGAATCTCACCACCGGTTCGAGCGAAAAGTTCAACCATATCTACACCGTATGCGGCAAGAAGCAGACCGAAGTTGACGGTCTTTGCTGCGGCGATATCGGTATGATCCCCAAACTTTCCAACACCAACACCAACGATACACTCTCCACCAACGGCGACGCTGAGCCCTACGCAAAGATTGTTTATCCCGAGCCCTTCCTTTCGATGGCAATCAAGCCCAAGGCAAGAGGCGATGAAGACAAGATCGCTTCCGGCGTAAACCGTCTGCTCGAAGAGGATTACACTCTCAGATTTGTAAACGATCCCGAAACCAAGCAGCTTGTTATCTCCGGTCTCGGCGATATCCACCTCGACGTTCTTACCACCAAGCTCAAGACCCGCTACGGCGTATCGGTTGACCTTACCGATCCCAAGATCGCTTACCGCGAAGCTATCAAGAAAAAGATCCAGGTTGAAGGAAAGCACAAAAAGCAGTCGGGCGGTCACGGTCAGTACGGTCACGTTAAGATCACCTTTGCTCCCGGCGAAGGCGAAGGCCTCACCTTTACCGAATCGGTAGTAGGCGGTACCGTTCCGAAGAACTTCTTCCCTGCAGTTGAAAAGGGTCTTACCGAAGCAATGCAGAAGGGCGTTCTGGCAGGATTCCCGATGGTCAGCCTCGCTGCCGACCTCTACGACGGCTCTTACCACGACGTTGACTCTTCCGAAATGGCGTTCAAGATTGCGGCTAACCTTGCATACAAGGAACTCGTTAAGGCTAACCCCGTAATCCTCGAGCCCGTTGGCGAGCTCAAGGTCACCATTCCCGAAAATCAGGTCGGTGACGTTATGGGCGATATCAACAAGCGCCGCGGCCGCGTTTTAGGCGTTGGTCCGAAGGAAGGCAAGAAGGGCTATCAGCTCGTTGAGGCTGAGGTTCCGAAGTCCGAAATGGCAGACTACACCATCGCGCTTCGCGCAATGTCCGCCGGCAAGGGCAGCTTCACCTTCTACTTCGCTC
>JAZSMZ010000145.1:0-11483 GCA_045536155.1 Eubacteriales bacterium | reverse complement strand
AGGAGCTTGAAAAGGCAAAGCATGCACAGCTCCAGATCACCATTCCCGATTCCATTTCGGTAGGTGAGCTTGCGTCCCGCCTCAAAGTAGCAGCATCCGAGGTCGTTAAAAAGCTCATGATGCTCGGCGTTATGGCATCAATCAATCAGAATATCGACTACGATACTGCCTTCCTTATTGCCGACGAAATGGGTGCGGCAGTAACCAAGGAGGTTGTCGTTACCATTGAAGAAAAGCTGTTCAGCGAAGAAGAGGACAGCGAAGAAAACCTCGTTGAAAGAGCTCCTATCGTTGTTGTTATGGGTCACGTTGACCACGGTAAGACCTCTCTTCTCGATAAGATCCGTCATGCAAACGTAACTGCAGGCGAGGCCGGCGGTATTACTCAGCACATCGGTGCTTACAGAGTAAATATCAACAACAAGGACATCACCTTCCTTGATACTCCCGGTCACGAGGCGTTCACAGCAATGCGCGCACGCGGTGCAAAGTCCACCGATATCGCTATCCTCGTTGTTGCCGCAGACGACGGTATCATGCCCCAGACTATTGAGGCGATCAACCACGCAAAGGATGCAAATCTTGACATCATCGTTGCGATAAATAAGATGGATAAGCCCCAGGCCGATCCCGAAAACATCAAGTCCGAGCTCACCAAGTACGAGCTTATCCCCGAGGAATGGGGCGGCGACGTTATGTGCGTTCCCGTATCTGCACTCACAGGTAAGGGAATCAACGAGCTTCTCGAAGACGTTCTTATTATCGCCGAAATGAAGGAATTCAAGGCTAACCCCAATCGCCGCGCGAAGGGTGTTATCATCGAATCCCGCCTTGATAAGGGAAGAGGTCCCGTTGCTACCGTGCTCGTACAGAACGGTACCCTCCATCAGGGTGACGTCATTATCGCGGGTACCAGCGTAGGACGTGTAAGAAATATGTCCAACGAAAACGGACGCACCCTCAAGGAAGCAGGTCCTTCCGTTCCCGTTGAGATCTTCGGTCTTGACGAAGTTCCCGCAGCAGGTGACGAGTTCAACGCAGTTGAAGACGAAAGAATGGCTCGCAAGCTTGCAGAGCAGAGACGCAATGCACAGCGCGAGGCTGAATTCAAGGCTAATTCCACCGTTAACCTCGATGATCTGTTCGCTCAGATCAACAGCGGCGTAAAGGAACTCAAGATCATCGTTAAGGCCGACGTTGCCGGTTCTGCCGAGGCAGTTAAGGCATCGCTCGAAAAGATCTCCAACGAAGAGGTCAAGGTTAAGATCATTCACACAGGTATCGGCGGTATCACCGAGGGCGACGTTACCTTTGCCGCCGCATCGAATGCGATCATCGTCGGATTCAACGTTCGTCCCGATAAGAACGCTATCGACTCGGCAGAGCGCCAGAAGGTTGACGTCCGCACCTACCGCATCATCTACGAGTGCATCGAAGAGATCGAGGCGGCTATTAAGGGTATGCTTGCTCCTACCTACAAGGAAAGCATTCTCGGACACGCAGAGGTACGTCAGACCATTCACGTTCCCAACGTCGGAACTATCGCAGGCTCGTACGTTCAGGACGGTCTTATCAAGAGATCTGCGAAGATCCGCGTACTGCGTGACGGTATCGTTATATTCGAGGACAAGATTTCCTCTCTCCGCCGTTTCAAGGACGATAAGAGCGAGGTTGCCCAGGGCTACGAATGCGGTATCGGTCTTGACAGATTCAACGATATCCGTGTCGGCGACGTTCTTGAGGCATTCGAAATGGTTGAGGTTGCCAGATAAATCAGCCGCATAAAGTCAAAAATAAAAAGCGGCATTGACATAATGCCGCTTTTTGAAATTTTTGCAATAATGAGGAGAATAAATTGAAAAGAATCATATCTGCGCTTTTAATGTGCATTATCCTCACCTCTTGTGCGCAGAATATTCCGGCCGCCTCACCTGAAAATTTTGAAGATACGGAAGGAATAAGCGACGACACAAGAGATACAGGTACTCCTTCGATAGCAGAAACCGACAATGCAGAAACTTACAATGTCGAAACCGAAGAAGAAAAAAAGCCTTTTTCCGCCGAAGAATATTTTTCAAATACGCTGTTTATCGGTGATTCGGTAGTTTCGGGACTCAAGATCTATACTCTTGCACAGCGCAAGACCGAGCCGACCTTACCGGGCGCAAGATTCCTCGAAACGCAGGAAGGCGTGTCGGTATCCGACCTTACGGGAAGCGGGGGCAACGGTGTAAGCTACACATATAAAGGTGTCGCGGCTCCGTTTGACGAGATACTGACAAAGCTTAACGGAGATAAAACGATTGGCAGAATTTTCATAATGCTCGGCACAAACGATCTTGCTATGTTCGCCTCACCGTCGATCGATACCATTATTGAAGATTATCGCAGACTGCTCGGCATTGTTAATGAAACTTTGCCCGAATCCGAGGTGATCGTTATGCTCAACATACCTCGCGGCGAGTCCAACTATAATCCGAATTACGTTAAAAACAGCTCATTCAATGTCACTCTTTTAAATAGCTACGTCGAGGCATTGCGCAATATGTGCGAAGAGGACGGAGTAAAATACATAGACGTTCACACTCCCTTTTTAAGTGCAAAGGGAGGCATGACGTCTGAATATTGCAGTGACAACTATATACACCTCACCACCGCAGGTGCAGAAAAGCTCGTGTCGCTGATAAATGAATTTGCCGAAAGTGACGGTACAAAATAATGAAAAAGCTGATATTATTGATATTGACGGTTTCTCTTATCTGCCTTGCATCTTGCTCGGTCGAAAAGGAGCTTCCTGCACCGAGCGATCTTTTTTCAGCCATTGAAAGCGAGATCGGCTCGCTTTCAATGATCGATCTTGCCGATGAGATGCTTGAAGGTGATACGGGAATTTCGCCCGATCAGTACAGCTCGGCGGTATATTGCCTGAGCATGGCGGGTAACTCGCCCGAAGAGATAATCATCGTCGCGGCGATAGACGCCGAAAATGCAAAGGACATCGAGGCAAAGCTCAACGCCCGATTTGAAAACAAGGCTGAGGCAGTAAAAAAATATCTCACCGAGCATCAGACAGTCGTAAACAGCACCGTTGTCCGCCGCGACGGACTTACGGTATCGCTTATCTGCTCCGAGCAGGTCGATAAGATAGTTGAGATATACGGCAAGTATTAAAAAAATCCCATATCGACACCGAAAGGTGAAGATATGGGATAATTTTTTGTCTTAAATCAAACGTTCGCTTTTTTGCGGATGTTGAGCAGGCGCACAACGACGGGGCTGAGCACAATATTTGAAACAAGCTCAACAAGGAAATTGCCTCCTGCAAGAACGACGATCATGTACATAATGAAGTTTGAACCGTATCCTTTGTCAATCGCCCATTCCTTGATGGTGTCAAGGAAGAAAGCGAAGCAGCCGGCATAGAAAACACCGGTGTTGACTACGGGGCAGACGATCGCGGCGGCGAACACCGCAAGATATCTGTTTTTCTTTTCTAAAAGGTTGTAAACAAGACCTGCGCAAAGTCCGCAGAGAATGCCTTTTAAAAGGACTGTGATGATCGTGCCCGGAATGTTTATGGCGTAGAATGCCGCAGAGTCGTTGAGCAGCACTACCATACCGAATACAAATCCGAGCCATGCGCCCATGAACTTTCCACAGCATGCAGCGCCTATAACGATGGGGATAAGTACCAAAGTGACCTGGAAGGGACCTAATCTGATAAACGCACCCAAAAGCTGGAGCACGATTACGAGTGCAGTGAGTATTGCGCCAAGTGTAAGGTTGGCAACCGACATTTTGTTTGAATTTTTGACTACTGAATTGTTTTGCGACATAGTTATTACCTCAATGAACTGAAAAGAATTAACTGATTTTAAAAATACGTTTTGCATTGTTGAAGGTGAGAAACGCAATTTCTTCGTTGCTCATACCTTTTGCATTTGCAATGGCTGATATTGTATATTCAAGGTAGGACGATCGGTTTGTTTTGCCCCTCATCGGCACGGGTGCAAGATAGGGACAGTCGGTTTCGATAAGCAGACGCTCGTCATCGACCGAAAGAAGCGATTCGATAACACGAGAAGCGTTTTTGAAGGAAACTACGCCCGAAAAGGAGATGTACCAGCCGAGTTTTTGAAGTTGTCTGGCCATCTCGGCGCTGCCCGAAAAAGAGTGGAGTATTCCAATCGATTTCGGATGGGCTCGTATGATATCCATTGTGTCGCCGTGAGCATCGCGGTCATGGATTATGACGGGTAAGTTCAATTCCTCGGCAAGGGAAAGCTGGGAATCGAAATACTCGATCTGCTTTTCCTTCCAATCGGTGTCGTAGTAATAATCGAGACCGATCTCGCCCAAAGCAACCGCCTTTTTATGCGAAAGAAGCGACTTTACGGTGTCGAGAGCCTCGTTTTTATCTGCAATTTCACAGCATTCGTGCGGATGGATACCGCAAGCGGCATAAAACTGCGGATATTTTTCAGCAAGTACGATCGACGAGTGCGAGCTTTTCAGATCGCTCGATGCGTTGACGATGTATTCAACTCCGATGTCAAACGATTCTTTTATGCATTCTTCGCGAATGCCGTCAAATTTGGCATCGTCGTAGTGCGCGTGGGTGTCAAAAATACGCATTATCTGACTCTTTCGCCAAGCGGGGTGTCAGCATCAAGGAAAACAACTCTTACCTGTTCACCGCCGGATGCGAGTATCATGCCGCAGCTTTCAACTCCGCAAAGCTTTGCGGGCTTTAAGTTGGCAACGACGATAAGCTTCTTTCCGATAAGATCCTCGGGCTTGTAGAACTGCGCGATTCCCGAAACGACCTGACGGGTCTCATATCCCAGATCAAGCTGTAATTTGAGCAGCTTTTTAGCCTTCGGTACGGGCTCGGCGGATATTACCTGAGCAACACGGAGCTCAACGCCCATAAAGTCGTCGATTCCGATTTCGGCACATCCCTCGGGCTTTTCCATCTTCTTTGCGGCCTTCTCGGCAGCCTCACGCTCAGCTTCGATCTCGGCGAGAAGCTTTGCTTCGTCAACACGAGCAAAGAGCATTTCGGCTTTGCCTGTTTCTTTTCCGCCGACAAGTCCTCCGAATTCGAAGGTGTCAACGTCTGTATTCAGCTGGGACATTATCTTTGCCGCAGTCTGAGGGATAAAGGGAGTAAGCATAACCGCACCGATGCGGATGGTTTCAAGCAGATTGTAAAGTACGGTGCCAAGACGCTCTTTCTTTTCTTCGTCTTTGGCAAGCGCCCAGGGAGTAGTTTCGTCGATATACTTGTTTGCACGGCGGAGCATGGTGAATATCTCTTCGCATGCATCGGCTACTCGGTATTCGTCCATCGCCTTTTCCATCGCGGTCTTTGCATTGGCGCATACCGATTTGAGCTCGTTGTCAAGAGCAACTTCCTCGGCGATTTCCGATTCAACGGGGCAGGGGATGACCGAGCCGAAATACTTGGCGGTCATATCGATGGTGCGCTTTACGAGATTTCCGAGATTGTTGGCAAGGTCGGTATTGTAGCGCTTGATGATATTTTCGTATGTTACGCTTCCGTCGGAAGCATAGGGCATCTCGGAAAGGCAGTAATAACGTACGCCGTCAACGCCGAATCTGTTTGCAAGATCGTCGGCATAAACAACGTTTCCGCGCGATTTGGACATCTTGTCGGTACCGAAATTGAACCAGGGATGACCGAAGATCTTCTTAGGAAGAGGAAGATCGAGCGCCATGAGCATGATAGTCCAGTAAATTGAGTGGAAACGGACGATATCTTTGCCTATAACGTGGACATCGCAGGGCCAGAATTCGTTGAACGTGTCGGGCTGTGTTTCGTTTGCGGGATCGTATCCGAGACCGGTGATGTAGTTGGAAAGGGCATCGATCCAGACGTAGATAACGTGTTTGGGATCAAATGATACGGGAACGCCCCATTTAAAAGATGTGCGGGTTATGCAGAGGTCCTTGAGTCCGGGCAGAAGGAAGTTGTTGAGCATTTCCTTTTTGCGGGATTCGGGCTCGATGAAATCGGGGTGATCCTCGATGTACTTGATAAGTCTGTCGGCATATTTGGTGAGCTTGAAGAAATATGCTTCCTCCTTCATACGCTGAACTTCGCGTCCGCAGTCGGGGCATTTGCCGTCGACAAGCTGCGAATCGGTGTAAAAGCTTTCGTCGGGTGTGCAGTACCAGCCCTCGTATTCGCTCTTGTAGATGTCGCCCTGGGCATAAAGCTTGTCGAAAATATGGCTTACCGCTTCCATATGGTCGGCATCGGTGGTGCGGATAAAGCGGTCGTAGGAGGAATCCATCAGATCCCAGATTCCGCGGATCTCGTTGGAAACGCCGTCGGCATACTGCTGGGGAGTAATACCTGCGGCAGCGGCTTTTTCTTCAATTTTAAGACCGTGCTCGTCGGTACCCGTCTGGAAACGTACATCATATCCGCGCTGTCTTTTGTAACGCGCAACAGCATCGGTCATAATGACCTCATAGGTATTTCCGATGTGGGGCTTCTGCGACGCGTAGGGAATAGCGGTCGTTATATAAAATTTCTTGTTTTCGCTCATTTTTACCACAGTCTCACTTTCAAATATAATAAATATACAGATACAGTTATTATATCAGCATTTGTAAAAAAAATCAAGGTTTTCATGTATGAAAAAATACAAATATGCAGAAAAATTCATATCTGTATGGTAATATTAACTCAACAGTTTTTTTCTATTCAGGAAAGGTTTAAGCCATGAAATACGGAATTCAGATGTACTCGCTTCGCGATATTACAGGATCGGATATGAAGGGCGCACTTCGCGCAGTTGCCGAAATGGGATATAAAACCGTCGAGTTTGCCGGATTTTTCGGCGTCGATGCCAAGGATATCAAGGCAATGCTCGATGAATACGGTCTTACATGCGTGTCCACTCATACCGGTCTCGATGAGATCAAAAACAATTATGCCGACACTCTTCGTTACATGGAAGCTATCGGCAACCGCGATATTATTATCCCCTTTACCAATCCCGCAAATCAGAGCGAGATCGATGAGATCATTAGCAGTATAAACGAGCTGGAGCCAAAGCTCAGAAATGACGGCTTCAAGCTGGCATATCACAACCACTCTCATGAGTTCATTCCCAATGCCGATGGCTCGATGATCCATCAGCAGCTTGAGGACAAGACAAACATACTTTTCGAGATCGATACGTATTGGGCATTCAATGCGAAAATCGATCCTATTGCCATTCTCGAAAGACTGAAGGATCGCATTACACATATCCATCTCAAGGACGGTATCGAAAACGGTCAGGGACGCTCACTCGGTCAGGGTCTTGCTCCCGTCGCCGCGGTCCGCGACTATGCGATAAAGAACGACCTCGAGATCATCGTTGAAAGCGAGACCTGCTCTCCCACAGGTATTGATGAAGTCAAGAGATGCATCGATTATCTCCACTCGCTTGATAAATAATTAAGTGTCAAAAGGCGCGTACTGCGGTACGCGCCTTTTATGTTAGAAAAATATCGGTCCAAATTGGTGAATATGATGAAAATACAGCCGCCAAAAAGCAATAAAAAAGTTGTTTGCCGTCGCATAATACACCTTTTTTTCACTTGATGCTTGATTATCTGCTTTGCAGAAATAAAAAATACTTGAATTTACATTATATATGTGGTATAATCTTAAAAAAGTTTGCATACGGAATTATTTCACCGAAAGGAGGCATAAAAATTGAATAAAAATCAGTATACAGCCTCTTTCGGTACAAATACCGATCAGTATCAGCAGACTCGCGTTATAAGACGTACTGCCGCACCCAACAATCAGTATTATACGCAGAATACACAGCGTCAGTATTACACGCAAAACACACAGTACCCTAATTCGCAGATGCCTCCCCAAAAGGGTGGAGTAAAAAAAACGCCGCAGAGTGCCGCACCCAAAGCTCCGCCAAAGCGCAAGTATACCCGCGAACAGTTAAAGCAGATAAAAGAGCAAAGACGCATTTTGCAGCAGCAGAGATTTGATATATTCAGGCGCCGCGCGATTGCTTTTTTGAAAACTTTCGCGATCCGTTCCGCCGCAGTTCTTGTTTTGGCCGCTGTATTTTTCGGTATATATGCTTCGCTGTTCATGCTTTCTCTCAATCTGACGGGAAGCGGACGGCGGGAAGAATACGGATACCGTGTCGGCATTGAGTTCGATCCGATGTATACGCTTGAAGATGAGGGCGGATATCGCATCGACGGAGTCTGGTACGTATCTATGACCGACGTAGTAAACTACTGCGACATGATCACAACGGGCGATGACGAGCATCTTCGCTTCATTTTGAAAAACAGCGGCAACGAAAACGTAAGCTTTACGGCAAATTCCTCTGTTGTAATGATAAACGGAGTCAAAGCAAAGATGGCAGATCCCGTTATAGTGCGCGACGGCGATTTTTTAGTGCCTGCCGAGTTTTTTGATAAGTACATGAACGGCATGACCGTTTTGATAGACGACAAAAACAAGCTCTTCTCCATTCAAAAGGAGCAGACAGAGGAATCGGAGCGCTCGACAGCTCTTTATAAGGCGCTCAAAGAGGACAAAGACAAGAAAAATGATATGGCACGCGACAGCGTTCTTGTCGAATATACCGATATGTCGTTTACACTTAAAAAGGCCGTTTCGAGCGAAATGATTCCCGAATATACTCTCGGAGCCGAGCTTTTGGCGGCCACCGATCCTCAGATGCTTGCCGCGCTTGAAGAAGCGAGAAAGCAAGCCGAGTTGGATGCCGCCGCAGCTGCAGGGACAGCCGATCAGCAGCAAGACCCGCAGCAGTAATGCGAGAAAGGATTTGCATTAAATTTTTATGGAAAAGGTAAAAAACGGTTTTGGCAAACTGTCAGACGGAATAAAAAGCTTTGTATCAGACCATCGTGTTGTCGTTGCGAGATTGTTTTTCTTCGCCGCTTTTTCGGTAATAATCTTTTTCGCGGTGGCAATAATTTTTTCCATGGTATTGCATTCCGGCCTTTCTCTTCGCGGAATGCAGCCGACCGATCTTCCCGGCACTCCTGCAACGGGCGCGTTGTCGGTCGGCGAAGTCACTGTCGATTATGAGGAAACGCTTCCTCCCGAGAGGGTATTTACATACGAGTTTATAACCGACCTTTCGGCCTACGAGGAGTATATGAATCCCACCGATCGCGACGGTTATCTCCAGCTTATCAACTACGAAAATTATCTTGATCAGAATTACAAGCCCGACGACCTTGTCAACGTTCCCACAAGAGGGGACCGCGACGTGCAAAAGCTTCGCCTTTATCCTGCAAGAGCGCTTGAGGCGCTTATGGCCGAGGCCAAAGCTTGCGGAGTGCTTGATTTCACCGTCACGAGCGGCTGGCGAGGATATTGGACGCAGGATTGGCTGCTCAAAAATCAGATCAGCAAATATACCTCAAAGATGTCGTATGACGATGCATACGCCCTTGCAATAACCGAGGTTGCTATTCCCGGCACGTCGGAGCATCAAAGCGGACTTTGCGTTGATATGCACAACTTGCCCGGCGCCGATATTTCCTATGAAAAACAGGAATCTGCCAAGTGGCTTGCTGCAAATTGCTACAAATTCGGCTTTATTCTCCGCTATCCCAAAGATAAGACGGAAATAACCAAGATCTCATTTGAGCCCTGGCATTTCAGATACGTCGGGCGCTACCATGCATCGATGATGAACGAGCTTGGAATGTGCCTTGAGGAATACATCGCTTTCATTGGAAGCGAAGAACAAATTTAAGTAAAAGAGGCTTGCCAATCGGCAAGCCTCTTTTGTTTTCTGTTTTCAATTATTTGTCCCAGCTGTGAAGAACGGAATTGCGGATCTGCTTGTAGCGCTCGTACTTTTCGTCGTAGAATGCCTTCATAGTGAGATCGGGATGGCAGGTCTCGCCGTGACGGACGAATACTTCGGCAGCCTCGTGGAGATCCTTGAACTTGCCGACTGCAACAGCGGCAGCCATAGCGCATCCTGCGGCACCCGCCTGATCGCCCTTGACGGGAGTGATGTCGCGACCGAGAATGTCGGCCTTCAGCTTGAGCCAGATGGGGCTGGAAGCTCCGCCGCCCGTAGCGGACAGGGAGTTGATCTCGATACCGAACTTGTCAAGCCACTCGATGTTGTAGCGGATCTCAAAGGTAAGACCTTCCATAACAGCGCGGTAGATGTCGGGCATTGTTGTAGCCATGGTCATGCCTGCAAATGTACCCTTTGCATCGGCAACCATATCGGGAGTTCCGCCCGCACCCATGTGGTGGGGAACTACGATAACGTCGGAGGGGGTAGCAGGGCACATCTCGTCGAGCATGCGGTAAACCGATACACCGCGTGCGGCAGCTTCGGGTTTGAGGTAGGATGCAAAGCAATCGCGGAACCACTTAAGAAGAACACCGCCCGCCCAGTTGAAGGCGTAGGTTGCGTACTTGCCGTTTACTGCATGAGGCACGCAAACGAAGTTGTGGTCGGGGAAATCGCGGTTGCGGATGATCTTGGAGAAAACGGGAGTGATGCACTCAACCGATCCGGTACCGTCAACAGCCTGACCGTCGTCAAGCACGCCTGCACCTATGGCTGCGGCGATCTGGTCCTGAGAGGTGTTTACAACTGCGACACCGGTGTGAAGACCAAGCTTTTCGGCGGCAGATGCTGTCATATCGCCGACAATGCTTCCGCAGGGAACGATCTCGGGCATGATGGAGGCATCGATGCCGGCAGCGGCAAGGATGTCGTTGTCCCAAACGCCCTTTTCCACGTTGTATGCCATGGTGCGGCAGGCAAGAGTTTCGGAAACCTTTGCCTCGCCCGAGAGCAGATAGCAAACGTAGTCGCTTACCTGAAGGAACTTCCAAACGTTTTCGGCAACGCCGGGCACGTTTTCCATAGTCCACATGATCTTGGGAAGAGAATACATCTGCGCGGGTTTCTGGCAGGTGATGTTCATGAGATTGTCGTAACCGAGCTTGTCGATAAGACGGTCGGTCTCGGCAATACCGCGCTTGTCGGTATACATAATAAAGGGAGCGAGGGGATTTCCGTCGCGGTCGATCGGTACGCACGATTCGCCGAAGGAAGTAACTGCGATGGCACGCACGTCGGCGGCATCGATCTTCTGAGCGCATTCTGCAATTACGTCAAATACCGATTTTGCCATGTCGCGGGCATCCATATCGGCATAGCCCGCCATGGTCTTGTATTCGCTGTATGCAAGCGCAAGCTGTATTCCTTCTTCGGAAAAAGCCACACATTTGCAGCCGGTGCTTCCAACGTCAAGTCCGAGAAAAATCATTTTGTTTGTCTCCTCATAAATTTATGTAATTTTTTTGTGTTCGCGATTGAAAATTTCATCAATTTCAATTATAATATAAAAAGAAAAATAAGTCAACACCAAATATTAATAGTAAAAAAGGAAAAAAGAATGCTGACATACGAACA
>JAZSMZ010000019.1:0-10039 GCA_045536155.1 Eubacteriales bacterium | reverse complement strand
CTTTGCCTTTCCAAGCTCCTGGCGCTTGATCTTTTCCATAGCGGCGCGCTCGCGGTCGTTGCCGCGTCTTGCGGCCATGTCGCGTCCCGCAACCTTTGCATCGCGTCCGCGGTTTGCTTCGCGGTTGTTGCGGAAGGAATTGTTATCGCGGCCCTTGGGAGAGCTGTCGCGTCTGTCCTGCTTTTTGAGCTTCTGCTTTTCGCCTGCAACGTCCTTTGCTGCCTCGGGAACGAGCTTTTCAGCCTTGTCATCGTAACGGGAAAGGTCGACCGACGAGGAGCGGGTATCTACGGTCTTTGTAGTACCGCGGGTACGGGTTGATGCATCGGACGAGATGATCTCGATGTTCTGCTGTCCCTCGATTATGCTAGAGCCCGGCTTGTACTGATTCTGCTGGGGCTTTTGCTTTTGTACCTTGGACTTCTGAGGCTGTGCCTGAACGGGACGGGTAAACTGCTGTTGAGATTTGGGACGGTTGGGTGCATCATTGCGATTGGCGTTGTTCGGGCGGTTCTGCTGATTCTGAACCTGCTTTGCATCCTGCTTGCTTTCGGTGTTCGCAGCAGGCTTTGCCTCAACCTTGTCAGCCTTTGCGGGCTCTTCCTTTTTAGCCTCCTCTTTGGGCTGTTCCTCTTCAACAGGCTTAGGAGTTTCGATAACTATCTTACCGTCAAGATAATCGTTTATGCTTGTGATCTGCTTTGCATTGGTCAGCTCATTCAAAAGCACGCTGTAATCGTTTGCTTCCATTACAGCCATGTGGGTGCGACCGGTAAAGCCCTTATCGGTGAGCATATCCACAAGATCCTTGCTCTTTAAATTGAGGTCCTTTGCCATATTATTTATACGGTATTTTGTGTTAGACAACATATATACAACCGCCTTTCTAATTACTGCATCTGTCGGCCGAGTTCCTTTTCGGCACTGTCAACGCTGCTGGAATTTTCTGAATTCAATATTTTTGTGATCGCCGCCGCAAATCCGCTATCGTTTATCGCTGCAGCAGCGGTATTTCCCATCATTCCAAGGAAAGCTGACAACTGCGCCATGGTAAGCGGACAAGCCACTATCTTCTTTTTATAATAAGTACAGCTGTCATTGAATTTTTTTAAGGTATTTGCCGATATATCGCTTGCATACAAGACCAGACAGGCTTTCCCTTCCTTGACCGACTCGAGCACTCGCTCGCTGCCGGCATCAAGCCGCCCCGCCTTTTTGCAAAGGCCGAGCATCCTGCCCAATTTTACCGAACAGTCCGTGTTTTCACTCACCTTGACCACTCTCCATTTCCGCTTCGATGGCGTCGTAGACATCGTTTGGAATTTCGCACTCAAGCGCACGCTCTATTCTCTTTGCCTTACGCGCTTTGCGAAGGCAGTTTATATTTTTGCAAATATATGCTCCCCTGCCCGATTTTTTGCCTGTAAAATCGAGGGATATTACTCCTTCGGGCGATCGGACCACGCGGATAAGCTCCGTTTTCGGCTTGCTTTCATTGCAGCCGACACATTTACGCTCAGGGATCTTCTTTTTGGGTTTGTCCTGGTTATGCAATCGAAAATCAACTCCATTTTAACCGACAGAAATGCGGTTTAACATTCGTTTTGATCTTTTATTTTACTGTTTTCAGTCAACCTTGATGTCGATCTTGCAGCCTGTCAGGCGTGCGGCAAGACGAACGTTCTGGCCTTCCTTACCGATTGCGAGAGAAAGCTGATCGGGATCAACGATTACGCGGCAGGATTTTTCGCCGTCCATGGTGACCTCGCGAACGGTTGCGGGAGAAAGTGCAGCCGCGATGAACTCGGGCATATCCTCGCTGTACTTAACGATATCGATCTTCTCGCCGTTGAGCTCGTCAACGATCTCGGCAATTCTCATGCCGCGGTTACCGATGCAGGCACCGATGGGATCGACGTTTTCGTCGCGGGAGTAAACAGCCATCTTGGTGCGCGAGCCGGCTTCACGGGTGATGTTTTTGATAATAACGGTGCCGTCCTGAATTTCGGGAACTTCAAGCTCGAAAAGGCGGCGGACAAGTCCGGGATGTGTTCTCGAAAGAGTTACGAGCGGACCTCTCTGTTCCTTTGAACGAACCTCCATAACGAACACCTTGATGCGGTCGTTGTCGTAGAAGGATTCGCCGGGGATCATCTCGCTCTTGAGCAGAGTTGCGATCGATGTACCGGTATCGACGGTGACGTTGCCGGTCTCGGGATCGGTGGTCTGAACGATTGCTGTGATGATCTCTTCCTTCTTGTCCTCATATTCCTTGATCATCATTCCGCGCTCCGCTTCGCGGATACCCTGAATGATAACCTGCTTTGCGGTCGATGCCGAAAGGCGGCGGAAATTCTTGGGCTTCATCTCGATCTCGAGCACTCCGCCGAGCACTGCACGGCGGCTGACCTTCTTTGCATCTGCAAGAGTGATCTCGGTAGCCTCATCTTCAACCGTTTCAACGACGTTCATCTGCTGATACATCTTAACGTCCTTTTTAACGGCGTCGATATGAACTCTTACGTTGCTCTGACCGCCCATCTCTCTTTTGAAAGCGGAAATAAGTGCGGCTTCAACGCGTTCGAGCATGTATTCCTTGGGTATTCCCTTTTCTTTTTCAAGCAACTCAAGGGCGTCAAAAAATTCGCTGTTCATTTTTTCCTCCAATTAGTTATTCTTTTATGTTATTTTAATTATTCGTCTGCATTAAAACTCGAAATAGATATTTGCCTTCGCGACGTTATCGCGCTCTATTTCATAAGTCTTGTCGGCATATTCGATTCCGACAACGTCATTTTCACTGTCGTACGATACAAGCTTGCCGGTGAACACCTTCTGGCCGTCGTGTGCCTTAAAGAGCTTGAGCGTAATGCTTTCGCCGATGCTTTTGGTAAAATGCTCGGGAATTCTCAGATCCCTCTCGACACCGGGTGAGGAGATCTCAAGCACGTATGCGCTTTCGATCGGGTCGGCCTCGTCAAGCAGCGGATCGACAAAATGATGCACCTTTTCGCAGTCGAGAATGTCTATTCCGTTGGGTGAATCGATGGTGATGCGAAGGTGGAATTCCGGACCCTCCTTGACATATTCGACGTCCCATACAGAATATCCGATGCCGTTGATCTTTTCTTCAAGCAATTCGCGGACAACAGCCGCTGTATTTTTTGCTCCGGATGCCATATTTTAATCTCCCATTTTGGGGCGACTGAATGAAAAATCGCCCATACATAAAGTTAAGAGTAGGTGTGAACCTACTCTTTAAAATGATTTAATACTCTATCATCGGCATTATAACATACTCTTTTGAAAAAAGCAATAGTTTTTTCCAAAAAAGTATTATTTATTGCAATTATTTGCCCTGAAAATGCCTTTAGTCCTCCTTTTCGGTGCATTGGGCGCACTCGCACGCCTCTGCTTGTTCATAATCCTTATTATCTTCGATCACAACGTCGTAAAGCTTGCCGCCGCAAAAAGGGCAGAAGTCAAAATCGGAGGAGGTAACCTTGCGGCAGTTTTTGCATTCGACCTTGCCTGTGAGCGCGAAAAGCTCGGCGCGAAGATCCTTTATCTTTTTGCGTGCTGAGGTGATATCGGACACGAGAAGATCAACTGTCTTTTCGTCCATCTCTCCGGTGGTCTTTGACAGATAAGTCTCACTGCCGAGATCGTAGAGCATTACGGCGATCCTGTCCTCGCACTCCTTGATCTCCTTTTTAACGCTGAGTGTCTGACGGATGGTTTCTGCACTGCTCTTTGCTCCGTTAAGGAGCTCTTCGAATCTTTCTTTCATTTGTATTTTTCCTTTCGATATGTATGTATTTATAATATGTATTTACAATATGATATTTTATTTCGGATATTTATATGACACCTATCGTTCAAAAGGTGAAATTTGCACTTGCCGTGCTGAGAGAATATTGTGACAAAACAGATTCATTTACCGTGATATCCTCGGCAATAGCGGAAAATTTCTCTTCGTAGTGCTGCTGAACACAATAGCTTTCAAGGGAGGCAAGCTGGCTCTTTGAGGCATCGTCCAGCTTTGAAAGCTCGGTAAGCTCAAGCTTTTCGACGATGTAGCAGATGCCCTCCTCCTCTATCTTGCGAATCTCGCCGACATTCATCTGCTTGGTTTCGGATACAAGCGCGTATCCGAACACGCCAAGCTCGTTGGGAGAGATGAAGAATCCGTTAGGATAATCCGACATATCGGCCTCGTTGTATTCGGTCATTACCTCGGAAAAATCAACTCCCTGCTCAAGTTCGGCCATGGCAGATGCGATCTTTGCTTGCTTCTCTGCCCTCTCGGCATCGGTCAGCTTATCGGTGAGCACGTTGCCTTCGCTGTCAAACTCATACTCTCCGTTTTCGTCGCAGACGATCTTATCCTCGGTATAAATAACGAGATAACGAACGTGGGAGTAGTTTTCTCTGTAGTAGCCGTCGATCATGGCATCGGTCATCGCTTCAGTACCGTTTGCACCGTAGAGATAGTCATATACCGCATAAAGCTTTTCTTCGGCAATATAGCAATCCTTAAGTATATCGACGTTTGCTCCGTATTTTGCGAGCATGGCGTTAAGCGGCGAGCGTCCGCCGTAAAAGTCTATCTTTTCCTCGATGTCTTCGTTGATCTCGAGCGAAATATCGGCATCGATCTTAAGCCCGTAGTCGCGGAAAAGTTTTATTCCAACAAGAAGGTATTTAATATTTTGATTAATTAGCTCTGACGCATATTGTTCGGTTGTCTTGTCGTCGGTTGCCATACTCTGCCAGAAGGCAGGAGAGTCGACGGAATTATTGTAATAGCTCAAAAAATCCGCCTTATAAGTTGACAGCCAGAACCGATACATATTTTCGCTTATAGACGAATCACCCAGACGCATAGCAATTTTGCTTTGCGAGCAGGAGAAAAGCGAAAATACCATCGCAAATGCGAGTATAAGCAATAAAACACGTTTTTTCATCATAAATTTCCTCTTTTTCAAGTCACTATATCAGTATAAGGGTGAAAAAACACGATTTCAAGTGTCCTGATTGGAATTTTGTGTGTATTTCGTTAATAATTCATACATCTCTAAAAGCGGATCATCGCCTTTTTTGAGTCTGAGTGACACATAAGGCTTAGCGCTCACGTTAAGGAGCAGTCTGCCCTTATAATCTCCGATCATCGACGTCCATACAGCGGCATCCATCTTTTCGGGATAGACGAGCAGGCTGCCCTCGAGCTGTTTGAGCTTTGTGAAGTTCAAAGTCGAGCCCAGCGTGCGGATCATCGAGATCATAAAGAGATTTTCCACCGGTTTCGGCACCTTGCCGTAGCGATCGCAAAGCTCATCGCGCACGTCCTTGGCATCTGTCTTGTTTTCGATGGAGGCGATCTTTTTATATGCATCGATACGCTGAATAGCCGACGTGATATATTTTTCGGGAATGTATGCATCGGCACTTATCTCGACGGTACACTCGGTCTTTGGCTTTATCACCTCGCCCTTTTCCTCGATTATGGCCTCGTTTAAAAGACGCATATACATATCGTATCCGATGCTGTCAATGTGTCCGTGCTGTTCGGCGCCGAGCAGGTTGCCCGCACCTCGTATCTCAAGATCGCGAAGAGCGATTTTGAATCCTGAGCCAAACTCGGTATAATCGCGTATCGCCATCAGGCGCTTTTCTGCGATCTCGGTAAGCGAGCTGCCTCTGGGATAGGTGAAGTAGGCGTATGCGCGGCGACTGGAGCGCCCTACGCGTCCGCGTATCTGATGAAGCTGGGAAAGGCCCATGTTGTCGGCATCCTCGATAATGAGGGTATTGGCATTGGGGACGTCGACTCCCGTTTCGATGATGGTCGTGCAGACGAGGATATCTATCTCGCCCTCCACCATCTGCTTCCAGACGTCGGACATCTGCTCGCGGTCCATTTTTCCGTGAGCCACGCCCACACGCGCATCGTCACCCGCCATTGCGAGCACCCGTGCGGCCGTCGATTCTATATTCTCTACGCGGTTATGCAGATAAAACACCTGTCCGCCTCGGCGTAATTCTTTTTTTATTGCCTCACTTATAATCAAATCATCGTGCTCGAGAACGTATGTCTGCACCGGCAAACGGTCACTGGGAGCCTCTTCGAGAACCGACATATCGCGGATCCCGCTCATCGCCATATTCAGCGTACGCGGAATGGGAGTAGCTGTTAACGTGAGCACGTCAACGTTGTGTGATATCTGTTTGAGCTTTTCCTTTGCCGCAACACCGAATCTCTGCTCTTCGTCAACGATGACGAGTCCGAGATTTTTGAATTCGATATCCTTGGACAGAAGCCTGTGTGTGCCGACGATTATATCGGTCTCGCCGCGGCGCAGCTTGCGAAGAGATTCGGATATCTGCTTTGACGTTCTGAATCGCGACAGCATATCGCAGGATACGGGAAAGCCGCGCATGCGGGACACTATCGTCTGATAATGCTGAAGCGCAAGTATGGTGGTGGGCACCAGAATTGCCACCTGCTTTGATGAGCATATCGCCTTGAAGGCCGCGCGCAGTGCCACCTCGGTTTTTCCGAATCCGACGTCGCCGCAGAGCAGTCTGTCCATCGGGACAGCCTTCTCCATATCCTTTTTTATCTCCTCTATCGCCAGAAGCTGACCGTCGGTCTCTTCATATTCGAATGCGGATTCAAATTCGCGCTGATATTCATCGTCGGGGAAAAAGGCAAATCCCTCGCGGCGCATTCTCTCGGCATACAGTGTGATAAGCTCCTTTGCCATCTCTCTTGCCGCCGCTTTAACGCGCGATTTCGTCTTGCCCCATTCCTTGCCCCCCATCTTGGAGAGTTTCAGCAGTCCGTCGTCCGAATGTGCGCCGATGTATTTCGACACCATATCGAGCTGATCGGTGGGCAGATAGAGCATATCGCTGCCCGCGTATCTGATCTTTACAAAATCCTTGCGCGCACCCTCGATAACGAGGTTTTCGAGTCCGAGATACTGACCGATACCGTGATTCACGTGTACGACGTAATCTCCGACAGACAGATCTGCATAGGAGAGTATCTTCTCCTTCGACGATCTCTTCGAACTCGCTTTTCTGCGCTTGTTTACAACCGATCGGCTGTATGAATTCGAGCTTGCAAAGGTAGTAATAACGGCAAATTTTGATACCGACAGCTCAAAGCCCGGGAAGGGATTAAAGGGGATTATCGACACCGCTCCGTCTATGCATTTATCGGGCGTGCAAATCGCTCCCGATATGCCGTCATCGCTGAGCATGGACAGCATATTTTTCGCCATGGCATCGTTTTCAACGAGCATTACTACGTTGTAATTGGCACGCAGATAGTCGCCCAGCTCCTCGCGTAAAAGCTCGATATTGTCGCCGTATGACGCCGCCTGCTTCGATTGTATGGTGAACATTCCCGAAAGGCGCTTACCCGTCATGCCCGAAGCAAAGGTATCGACCATTATCGAGCTATTCGACTCGCAAAAGTAATCGAAATCGGCTGTCCACTTGTTGTAAGCGCACAGCTTTGACGAAATGCCACCCTCTTCAAGAAGCTCGGAAACGCTCTGACGGGTGTGCCACTCGAACGATTTCAGTCTATCCGATATGGCATTGTACTGTTCTGTGACAACTATCGGCTTGTTTGTAAAATAGTCGAGCAGGCACTCGCATTCGGGGTAAATGAGCGAGATGTATTTGTCTGAAAAATGCAGCTCGGCGCCCGATTTTACCGCCTCGAGCTCGGCATACAGATTTTCCTTGATCTGACGGTCGTCCGTCTTTTTGATCTGCTCGCTTATCGCATCGGCCAAAGCGACTCTTCGGTCGGCAGATACAATTATCTCTCGTGCAGGGGTTATCTCCGCTGTTTTTACCTCACCCATTCGGCGCTGTGTAATGACATCAAACAGCGATAAAGTATCGAGAGTGTCGCTGAAAAAGTCGGCTCTGACGGGATTTGCCGTGCAGGGCGGGAAGATATCAACGATCGAGCCGCGCACGGAATACTGTCCCTGACCCGATATCATATCGACGCGTACGTATCCCGAATCGTTCAAAAATGCCGCCAGCTCGGTAATGCTGTAATCCTTATCGACTTCAAGGCACATCGTCTGATTTATATAGGTCATCGACGGTGTGGTAAACTGTAAAAGAGCGTCGGGAGTCGCCGTGATGATGTCGTAATCGCCGTTGATCACCGCCGAAAGGACATTAAGACGCTCATATTCGAAATCGTGAGATGCGGTTATATTATGGTATACAAAATCGCGGAAGGGATAGTTAAGCACGCGAAGAGAGGTATCGGCGAGTGCATTCTGCACCTTCAGCGCCTGCTTTTCGTCGGCAATAACAAGCAGAATGCCGTGTCCCGTCAGCTTTTTGACATCCTCGCAAAGCGACGCGTAAAAGGACAGCCTTGCTCCCTCGCACATACCCGTAACGAGCATGGGAAGCGGATTTTTCGATTTAATCTGCTTTTCGACGGTCTCAATTATGCCGCTATACTCGCGTTCCCGTCTTATTGAATCTAAAATACAGTTCAATTCTTACCTCTCGGTTTTACCGAAACTTATTCTTTTATCTCGCAGTTGTATTTGTTCATCGCCTCGTCAAGCTTGCCCTCAACGATAAGCTCGGCGCAGGGTAAGGCCGCACAAAGGCAACGCTTGACCGCCTCCTTTTCGTTTGCGGGTATACCGCCGAGCACCCAATTTACCATCTCTCCCGACGAAGGAGGAGAGCCTACTCCCACCTTGATTCGGGGGAAGGTCTGCGTGCCGAGATGCTGGATGATGCTCTTTATGCCGTTATGGCCTCCGTCGCTTCCCTTGCGCTTTACACGCATCGATCCGGGATTTATCGCGACATCGTCATATATAATGAGGATATTGTCAGCAGGTATCTTATAAAAATCGGCCGCCTCGCGAACTGCCTCGCCCGAGTTATTCATATAGGTCTGAGGCTTCATGAAGAGCACCCGCTTGCCGCCGAAGGTGCACTCTCCGCAAAGAGATTTGAACTTCAGACGGTCGATCTTGAAATTCAGCTTGTCGCACATATTTTCAAGCGCTAAAAAGCCCATGTTGTGGCGTGTGTTTTCGTATTTGTCGCCCGGATTTCCGAGTCCGACAACGATATAGGATACGGGTCCCGTGACGTTTGAATTTTTCGATTCTATCTGCTTAAAAAGATCAAATATGTTTGCCATTGTCTTATTATCACCTTTTTTGTTTTTCTTAAAAGCACGAAAAACCGCCGGCATCGGTCCTGTAGGGGGGATGTCGGAGGCAAGAAAATATATTTGTGCAATGAATATTATATACCCTTGTCCCTGTCTTTGCAATACGAAAATAAAAATTTTACATTTAATCAATATCACCCATTTTTTCACCGCAGCGGTGAAAAAACGATGTAAATTGACATCGAATTTAAAATAATTGTAAATTATTAATAAAACTATGGTAATTGCGATTATTTTATGCTAAAATAGCCGGTGGACAAAAAATTTATTTTATATATTGGAGGTAAAATCCCAAATGAGCAAAAAGTATTGTTATCTCTTTACTGAGGGCAACGCTTCCATGCGTGAGATCCTCGGCGGTAAGGGCGCTAACCTTGCTGAAATGACCAACATTTTCAAAGAAAAGTTCCCGGACAGAAACCCTGTTCCTCAGGGCTTTACCATTTCTACCGAGGCTTGCACTCAGTATTATGAAGACGGCAGACAGATCAATGACGAGATCATGGCTGAAATCAACGAATACATCGTTAAGATGGAAGGCGTTACCGGCAAGAAGTTCGGTGATAAGGAAAATCCCCTTCTCGTTTCCGTTCGTTCCGGTGCTCGCGCATCCATGCCCGGTATGATGGATACCATCCTCAACCTCGGTCTTAACGAAGAGGTTGTTGAAGTTATGGCAAAGAAGTCCGGCAATGCTCGTTGGGCTTACGACTGCTACAGAAGATTTATTCAGATGTACTCCGACGTTGTTATGGAAGTCGGTAAGAAGTACTTCGAAGAACTCATCGACAAGATGAA
>JAZSMZ010000135.1:0-9949 GCA_045536155.1 Eubacteriales bacterium | reverse complement strand
GCTGATGAAAGAAAGCGGCTGTGAGATGGTTCTGATCGGTTTTGAGTCCATCGAAAGCGATAACCTGAGGCAAATGAATAAGGGTTGGACCGAGCGTCTCGGTGAGCGCGATGCCTTGATTCAGAAGATTCACGATGTGGGTATCAGTATCTATGCAAGCTTTGTGTTCGGCTTTGACTCGGACAACGAGGATACCTTTAAAGCAACGCTTGCTTTTTGCCAGAAGCATCAGTTCTTTGTTGTTGCATTCAATCATCTGCTGATATTCCCCAATACCAAGACATACGAGTCGTTTAAATCCGACAATCGCTTGATTTCAGAATGCTGGTGGCTGCAAAGCGGATATACCTTCGGGACGATCACATTTACCCCAAAACAGCTCACTCCCGAATCGTTGAGAGCATTCTGCAAGCAGTACAAAAAAGAGTTTTTCAAATTCGGTTCTATCCTCAAGCGCGGAAAGACAATGTTTCAGCGAACCCACAGCTTTATGATCAATTTCGCGTATTGGTTTATCAATATACTCTTTCACTTTGAAGTGGACAAGCGCTCGGGTATTCCGATCGGTGAAAATCTAGAGGAAAAGAAAAAATGAGTCAGTCAAAATATCAGGCATCCCCCGCCGACGGCAAGGAAATACTGCGCGTTCTCGAAAGCTCTGCCGCTAAGGGAAACATCGAACTCATATATACCAGGCGTCCCGATGCTTACGAGTCTTATAAAAAAGATACAAAGGAAGCGACAGTATTCATTTCTCGGAAGGGTGATCGTGTTATCGGCACTTGCGCCAAGCTTGTGCGAGAGGTATATATCGGCGGTGAGATCTGTCGTGCGGCATACATCTGCGGACTGAAAAAGGATGCTGAATATAATGGCAGCGTTGGCTTTGGTACAAGATTTCTGAAGGATCTTCAGCAGAACAAAATTGATTTTTACTACTGCTCCGTAGTGGCTGAAAATGCAGATGCACGGAAAATGTTTGAAAAAAGCCGACGCCTTCTTTCCATGAAGCCGATTTCAGGATACAAAACCTATATCATAAATCCGACGGTCAAGATAAAAGCATCGAAGCACAGCTATACTTTTCGCAGGGCAACAGAAAACGATACGGAGAAGCTGATCGATTTTCTGAATACCGAGGGAAAGAAAAAGGACATGTTTCCGGTTGTAAAATCCCTTGATGATTACTACAACCTGCATATCAGCGACTTTTATTTGCTCCTCGACGGCGAAAGTATTATTGCGACCGCAGCATTGTGGAAACAAACCGAGTATAAGCAATACGTCGTCAAACGGTACGGCGCGCTGATGAAGATGGCTCGGATATTCAATCCGCTCCTTTCGGCTTTTCGGTATATCAAACTTCCTAAAGAGAACGAACCGCTTGTTTTTCCGATGCTTGCATTTTTTCTCTGCAGAAATGATAATGCGGACAATTGCCGCATCTTTCTTGATGAGATCAAGCGGGAGATTGCAACGAGTTATGGTATGTTTGTAATTGGATTGCCCGATAATCATTTTGCAAAAACAATAATGGACAAACTCCCAAGCATCAACTTCAAAACCGAACTTTACGAGATCAAGTTTCCGTGGAGTGAACAAGCGTATAAAACTCCCGATCCGAAAAAAGTGTTTTTTGAATGTGGATTACTGTAATACAAAATGAGGCAGGTCATAAAAACCTGCCTCATTTGCTTGTGTTAGATATAAAAAACAAATCCGAACCACTTTCGATCTACGAAATAGTTCGGATTTGTTACGTTTGGTGACCCGTACGAGAATCGAACTCGTGTTACCGCCGTGAAAGGGCGGTGTCTTAGCCGCTTGACCAACGGGCCTGGTAGCGGAAATTGGATTTGAACCCATGACCTATCGGGTATGAACCGATTGCTCTAGCCAGCTGAGCTATTCCGCCATCTATATAAAGCGCTTTTCAGCGCGAGAGTAATTATAACACATACTCCGCCCGTTTGTCAATAGTTTTTTTAAACTTTTTTATTTTATTTGCCGAAAAGGAGAAAAGTGGGTCAAAATCCACCGCATCTGTTCACCCATTTCTTCTTTTTGCGCCTCTCATCGGGACATTTTTGATATTCGCCAACCGACACGAGTATGATATCGTCGCCGATTTTGCTGATGCACTCCCACGGGATGCGCAGATTCTCGCAAAAGCCGAACGAGAAGGTCTTGCACTCGCCCGGCACAATAATGGCGCATATCTTACCGCACGAAAGGTCGAGCTCGATATCGTAAACGTATCCCAGACGGCGTCCGTCACATACATTGACTACCTCACACTCCCTTAGATCGTTAAATGTACTCATATAACCTGCTCTCCTTTGCAAAAAACGATTATTACTAATATGTATCGCCGGCCGAATCAAAAAAACACCCGTTTGGGGCAAATTTATGTTAATTTTTTGTAAAATATCGCAGAAAAGTTTGCAATGGTATTATATATATGATATAATTCCTCTGTTACGAAATTTTATATAAAAGTAACAATCCACACACGGCAGGCGCTTCGGTGTCAAATCCAATCCGCCGTGGAGGATCAACCGAAGGAGGATATTTTTATGTCTATCATTTCCATCAAGCAGCTGCTTGAAGCAGGTGTTCATTTCGGACACCACACCAGAAGATGGAACCCCAAAATGGCTGAGTACATCTTCACCGAAAGAAACGGTATCTACATCATCGACTTGCAGAAGACCGTTAAGAAGTTCGAAGAAGCTTACATGTACGTTCGCGACATGGCAGCTGACGGCGGCAACATCCTTTTCGTAGGCACCAAAAAGCAGGCTGCCGACGCTATCAAGGAAGAAGCTATCCGCGCAGGTATGTTCTATGTTAACATGCGTTGGCCCGGCGGTATGCTCACCAACTTCAAGACTATCAAGAAGAGCATCGCTCGTCTCCACAGCCTCGAAAAGATGGCTGAAGACGGCACATTCGATCTTCTCCCCAAGAAGGAAGTTGCTTCTCTCATCAAAGAGATGAACGACCTCGAGCGCGACTACGGCGGTATCAAGACCATGCAGACCATTCCTACCGCTATCTATATTGTTGACCCCCGCAAGGAAAAGAACGCAGTTGCAGAAGCTAAGAAGCTCGGCATCCCGGTAGTTGCTATCGTTGATACCAACTGCGATCCCGACGATGCTGACTACATCATCCCCGGCAACGACGCCGCTATCCGGGCTATCAAGCTCATCACCGCTGCTATCGCTGACGCAGTTATCGAAGGCAAGCAGGGTGAACAGCTCGAAGAGGCAGTTGCAGAGATCACCGCTGCTGAAGAAGAGCAGGACGCTGAGGAAAACAAATAATTTATAAAAATACGCAGACAGGAGATAAATAAAATGGCTGAAATCAGTGCAAAAATGGTATACGAGCTCCGCGCCAAGACAGGTGTTGGCGTTATGGACTGCAAAAAGGCTCTCAAAGAGACCGACGGTAACTTTGACGAGGCTATAAAGTACCTTCGTGAGAAGGGTATCGCAGTTGCTGCTAAGAAGCAGGACCGCATTGCTGCTGAGGGTGTTGTTGACATTCTCCGCGAAGGCGACAAGGCAGTTATGATCGAGGTTAATGCAGAGACCGACTTCGTTGCAAAGAACGCTTCCTTCCAGGAGTTCGTTGCAGGTCTTCTCCGCACCATCCTTGCTAACAATCCCGCAGACATCGATGCTCTCATGGCTTGCAACTTCGATGGCACCGATCTTTCTGTTGACCAGTCCCTCAAGGACAAGATCTTCACCATCGGTGAAAAGATCTCCATCCGCCGCTTCCTCACCGTTGAAGGTGTTCTTTCCACCTACATCCACGGCAAGGGTCAGACCGGCGTTATCGTTAAGTTCGAAGCTGACGACGCTGCCAAGAATGCAGAAGGCTTTGCTGAATACGCAAAGAACGTAGCTCTCCAGGTAGCAGCTATGAACTGCGAATACGTTGATCCCGATCACGTTCCCGCAGCTGCTCTCGAAGAAGAGAAGGGCATTCTCATGCAGCAGATCAAGAACGATCCCGCAAACGCAAAGAAGCCCGAAGCTATCATCGAAAAGATGATCACCGGCCGTATCGGCAAGTTCTACGAGCAGAAGTGCCTTACCAACCAGCTTTACGTTAAGGACGACTCCATGACCGTTCAGAAGTACACCGAAGCTTGCGCTAAGGAATTCGGCGGAAGCATCAAGCTCGTTGACTTCTACCGCTACGAAAAGGGCGAAGGCATTGCAAAGAGAGAAGACAACTTTGCAGAAGAAATCGCCAACATGATCAAGAAATAATTGATTATACAATTAAAAAATCACGACCGGTCGGTCGGGATTTTTTGTTTCAGTTAAAAAGAGAGCGTTTTTTGCGCTCTCTTTTATTACTTTCAGCGGTATTCGGGCAGCCAGGCTTTTTCGGCTTCGATCATTTCGTCGCACATGGCAACGATATCGTCGATCGAAAGCTCAGAAGAGGTGTGCGGATCGAGCATTGCTGCCTGATAGATATGCTCCTTCTTCTTTGTAACAGCCGCCTCAATGGTAAGAAGCTGGACGTTGATGTTTATCATGTTCATCGCCGCAAGCTGTACGGGCAGAGGACCCTGAACGGTCGGCTGAACGCCTGCACGGTTGACAAGGCAAGCAACTTCAACGCAGGCCTCACGGGGCAGATTGTCGATAAGGCCATTATTAAGCACGTTGCCGTTAATTCGGAACGGCTTATCGGTAACGATAGCCTCCATTATGTATGATGCATATTCGTGGGTACGAGAGTGAGTAACGTCGCCCGCAACGTATTTTGCGCGGTCGTTCTTCCATGCCTCAATTTGATTTACGCAGCGCCGCGGATACTCGTCGAGAGGCACTCTGTATCTTTCGATAAGCTCGGGATATTTCGATTTAATAAAGAAGTTGTTGTATTCGGCATTATGCTCGCTCGATTCGGTGCAATAGTATCCAAAACGGCGGATATATTCGAGACGGGTGAAATCCCAATGGATCTTGTTTTCGCTGTCAAGCTCCTCTTCAAGTCTGGCAATGGCGCGGCGGCGGATCTCGGGATAGTAGTCGGTGCCGTCAGCACCAACCGCTTCAAGCAACCATGCCATGTGGTTGATGCCCGCAATCTTCTCGCGAAGGGGCTCTTTCCACTCTATGCCGAGCGCATAGAGAATACCGCGTGTACATACCTGCACGCTGTGGCAAAGACCGACGGTGGTGACGGGAGTGTATCTCTGCATATATCCCGAAAGCATTGCCATGGGATTTGTGTAATTCAAAAGAAGCGCCTTGGGGCAAACCTGTGCCATATCCTCGGCAAACTCCTCCATAACAGGGATAGTACGCAGTGCGCGGAAGATACCGCCTATACCCATGGTATCGGCGATAGTCTGACGAAGACCGTACTTTTTGGGAATCTCAAAGTCGATTATGGTACACGGATCATATCCGCCTACCTGAATTGCGTTGACAACAAAATCAGCATCGCGAAGAGCGTCCTTGCGATTTTCAGCGCCGAGGTACTTGGATATCTTTGCTCTTCCCTCGTTGATGTTGGCATTAAGCGCATTAACCATAACAAAGGAATCTTCAAGTCTTTCGGGATCAATATCGTAAAGAGCGATCTCAAAATCGCGCAATGCGGGAGTGAGCATCATATCTCCGATAACGTTTTTTGC
Source organism: Eubacteriales bacterium (assembly GCA_045536155.1). GTDB lineage: Bacteria > Bacillota > Clostridia > Oscillospirales > CAG-272 > JAZQNC01. The sequence goes on along the minus strand of JAZSMZ010000135.1, from coordinate 4,275 downwards.
AAAAACGGTACTACCCGCACCCATAAATGTCATCTTACTCATAGTAGTATGTTCCTTTCGCAGACCTATTGTATTTACTTATTTTGAATAAAGCTTTCGCCCTTCCATTCCTCGGCACGTTCCGCTCCGACAAGCTCAACTATGGTAGGAGCGATATCCTTGATGTTAAGCTGACGGTCGAAACTTGAGCCGGGAGTGAAATTTTTACCGCAGGCGATGATCGGGATGGTCATATCCTCGGCCTGATCGGTTCCGTGCATATAATCATGTCCGCCGTGGTCAGCAGTAATAATAACGGTGTAATCGTCATCTACTGCCCCCATTGCGCGCGCAATATCCTTCCAGGATTCCGCCAGGGCATGCTTGTAGGGTTCACTTCCCCAGCCGAAGCTGTGACCGGCCATATCTACCCATCCGAGATAGAGGAAGGCAAAATCGGGCTTGAATTTGGAAATATGCGCGATCGCTGTATCGGTTACCATTCTGTTTGCATCCTCATACGCGTGTACATGGCCCGAAACGAAGAAGCTGAATTCAAGCGAATCGGGTCTGGAAAGGTCACGAAGCTCTTCCCAGTTGTAGAACATGGCGCACTTTTTGCCTGCACGCTTGAGCATCTCGCAAAGACCCGCGATAGGACGAACCTGGGGCGCATAGCAGTTGGTGGTAGTACCGTGGCGCTCTGGATCAACGCTGTGGAAAAGGGATACGTGGCAAGGAAGAGTTACCGACGGAAAAACAGTTTTGGCGTTAAGGTCGGAGGTTCCTTTTTTGAGTATCTCCTGAGCTTCGGGAATGTCGGCAAGATCGCGCGGACGCATGCCGTCGACTAAAATAAGTAAAACTTTCATATTGCACTCTCTTTTCTTATAATAGTGTTTTTCGCTTGACTAAAGTATAATACACACGGCCTTCAAAAGTCAACAATTTTAACGATTTTCTTTATCCGATCCGACAATATATTTTTCCATCGTGCGGTAATTTTCTTCCATCAGCGACAGGTAAGTTGCCCCCTCGTCGAGCTGTTTTTTGCTTACGTTGTGGCAGGTGTTAAACTGTGCTGTGCCCACACCGGTCGACTCTGCGATGCTGTCGGCGATAACGTGATTTGAAAACTCGATATAAAATACTGTCGGTGCGCCGATCTCTTTTATTTTATTTATCAAAAATGCCACCGTCGATGCGCTCGCCTCGCTGTCGACCGAACATCCGGGGAAAGCGGCGTAGTAGTCGATGCCATAGCGTTCAACGAAATAGCGAAGGGGGAATCGGTCGCCGAAAATGAGGCAAGTATCATCTTTTTTTGAAAAAAGGGAGTCGAATCGGCTGTCAAGCTCGAGTATCTTGCTAACGTAGCTGTCGGCATTCGCTCTTACCGAATCGGCAAGATAGGGAAACTCCTCGACTATCACATCGCGCAAAGTTTCAACGATCAAGGCGGCATTTTTCGGCGACGTCCAGACGTGCTCGTCGTATTTGCCATCGCGGTGATTATGATCACTGTGATCATGATCGCTGTGATCGTGATCACTGTGATCGTGCTCCATGCCCTCCTTGATCTCCTCGCCGAGCACGTCAACACAATCCATCATGCGTATGACGCGCGGCTTTTCGTCCATCGATTCGAGTATGGAATCCACCCACCTCTCCGATTCACCGCCGACACAGATGAATATCTTGCACTTTTGAATGGCAATGATGTCGCGCGCCGACACCTCGTAGCTGTGCGACTCAGCTCCGGGCGGCAGAAGCTGTTTTATGCTGAGGTCATCGCCCGCAAGCGCACGGGCAAAGTCGTAACCGGGGAATATCGTAGCTACTATGTCATAGCTTTCGCTTTCCTGACCGCACGACGTGCACAAAAGCACCAGCGTGAGAAGAAGCGCGGCCACAATTCCTTTGATTTTCACTTTTCTTTCCTTTCATTTGCCCATCGTTCAGGCGCGGTCAATAGTTATGACGGTGTAATAGCTGTTGTCGATCTCCTTTATCCTTTCGTCGATCTGCTTTTGCAGATCGGCGCAGTCCGATTCGTATTCAAAGGGAACGACGACGTCGAAAATCAGATTGGTGTGGGTAACGCCCGCGACCATGCGAAAATCGTGTATGCTTAAGCGATCGTCTATCGATGCGACCGTTTGGGCGGCGAGAGTGCGAAGAGAAGTCACCTTCTCGTCGTCGGTGACAATGGGGTCGAGATGACAGGAGCAGTGGATGTTGTATTTCGCCGACAGCTCGCGCTCGATGTTATCCACAACGTCGTGTGTTTCGAAAAGGTCGGCCTTGCCGTCGACCTCGACGTGGAGAGTGGCGAAATGCATTCCCGCGCCGTAGTTGTGCACCACGATATCGTGTATGCCAAGCACCTCGGGATGGCTGAGCACGTCGGAGCTTATCTCGGCAACAAGCTCATTGTCGGGCGCTTCGCCGAGAAGGGAGTTTTTCGCGTCGTTGAGTATTTTAAGTCCGCTTATCAGTATAAGCACGCCGACGATGATACCCATATATCCGTCGATGTTGAACTTTATCACCTCGGCAACGAGCACCGAGATGAGCACCGCGCTCGTGCCCAGCACGTCGGATATGCTGTCGGCCGCATTGGCCTGCATTACGAGCGAGCCTATCTTTTTGCCCATCGCGCGGTTGAAAAGGTACATCCAGAGCTTTGCTAAAATCGATACCGCGAGCACAGCTATTGTCAGATAGGAAAACTGCGACGGTACGGGGTTCAATATCTTGTCAAGCGATTCGCGAAACTGCTCGAGAGAGATATGTATAATAAGGAAGGATACTATCATCGACGCGATGTATTCGATTCGCGCGTGACCGAACGGATGCTCACGATCGGCCGGCTTTTCGGACATCTTGAAGCTGATGAGCGCGATAACCGACGAAAGGGCATCGGAGAGGTTGTTTATCGCATCGCCTCGGATAGACACGCTCATGAACACCGTACCGACGATAAACTTTCCCACAAAAAGCAGCACGTTGATAACGATGCCGAAAATGGACGTCATCGTGCCGTAGGCCGTGCGGACGGCAGGGTTTTTGACGTCGTTATGATTTTTGACAAAAATTTTGGCAATTAAATCGAACATTGTTTTATCCTTTTAGCAGATTGTGATTGGATGTTTCAAGGTTGCATAGGGACAGGGCAAACACGGTGCGGATCCTCCCTCTCACCGCCATTATATTTGAGGGGGATGCCTCATAGAAGCGTCCCCCTGATTGATATGGTCTCTTGCCGATTACTTGATCTCGCTGTGATACTCCTGAAGAGATTTTTTACCGCCGTAAATGTCGGCAAAAATTTTCTTTTGCGAAAGGATCACTTGATCTCGCTGTGATACTCTTGCAGCGATTTAACTATTTCCTTAGGCTTGTTCATGCGGTCGTCAAGCGCGATGGCCGCAGCCTTGGCCGCTGCCATTGTAGTGAGATAGCATATCTTCTTGCGAACCGACGTTCTGCGGATATACGAGTCATCCTGCGCCGCCTGAGTGGACTGCATGGGAGTGTTGATAACGAATGTTATCTCGCCGTTCATAATGCCGTCCATAAGGTTCGGTCTGCCCTCGTAAAGCTTGCGGACAGTCTCACATTCAATTCCGTTTTCGCGAAGGAATTTCGCGGTTCCCTCGGTTGCAACGATGTTGAGGCCGGTGCTCTTGAACACTCTTGCGACCTCGATTGCCTCTTCTTTGTCGTCATCGGTAACCGAGATAAGAACGCTTCCGCTGTCGGGAATTCTTACCTGAGTTCCCTCCTGAGCCTTGTAATAAGCCTCGCCGAAGGAGGGCGAAATTCCGAGAACCTCACCGGTGGAGCGCATCTCGGGACCCAGAACGGGGTCTACCTCGGGGAACATATTGAAGGGGAATACCGCTTCTTTTACTCCGTAATAGGGAATGTCGCGGTGCTTGAGCGAGTCGATGGGCGAATCTCCGCCGACAAATTCATGCATGATCGCGCGGGTTGCCACCTTTGCCATCTGCAAATTGCATACCTTGGATACCAGCGGAACGGTACGCGATGCTCTCGGGTTGGCCTCGAGAACGTAAACGGTGTCGTCGGCGATAGCATACTGCATATTCATAAGACCGCATACGTTGAGGCTGTTCGCAATAAGCTCGGTGTAGCGGTTGATGGTTTCAACGTGCTTGGGAGGTATGGACAGCGAGGGGATGATACAGGCCGAGTCACCGGAGTGAATACAGGCAAGCTCGATATGCTGCATGACCGCGGGAACAAATGCCTTGCCGTGGTCGGCGATGG
>JAZSMZ010000093.1:0-3038 GCA_045536155.1 Eubacteriales bacterium | reverse complement strand
AACTCCTTGGCTCACAGAACGACATGGCTACGATCCGACTTTGTTGCCTGACGCTGTGAGTCGTTAAAATATGCAGGAACCGTAATAACAGCCTGAGTAACAGTCTCACCAAGATAGCTTTCAGCATCAGCTTTAAGCTTCTGAAGAATGTTTGCGGGGATCTCCTGAGGAGTGTAATTCTTATCGTCGATCTTTACTTTGTAGTCGCGGCCCATCTCACGCTTGATGGAGATGATAGTGCGATCAGGATTGGTGATGGCCTGGCGCTTTGCAACCTGACCAACCATTCTTTCACCTGTCTTGGAGAATGCAACAACGGAAGGTGTTGTGCGCGCTCCTTCGGGATTTGTGATAACGACGGGCTCGCCGCCTTCAAATACTGCTACGCAGGAGTTTGTTGTACCTAAGTCTATACCAATAACTTTTCCCATGATAAAAATTTCCTTTCGAATTAAATATATATTTTTTAATTATTGATAGCTGAATTAATGATCAGTTTACCTGTTTTACCATCGCATGGCGGATTATTCTGTCGCCCTTACGATATCCACGCTGGAATACATCAGAAATCTCGTTTTCACCCATTGTTTCGTCTTCGCCGTGCATTACTGCATTGTGAAGTTCGGGATCAAACTTTTCGCCCTTTTCACCGATAGTTTCAATACCGAGCTTGGCGAATGTATCGGCAAGCTGTTTCATCGTCATGACAACGCCTTCGGCAAGCTTGTCGTCGGCTGTGCTTTGCGCATCAGCAAAGGTAAGCGCGCGCTCAAGATTATCGATTACGGGAAGTATTTCCTTGATGGCGTCGCAGAAAGCCTCGTTGTACGCACCCTCGCGCTCCTTTGCGGTACGTTTGCGGTAGTTGTCGTACTCGGCAGCCATTCTCTTATATCGGTCGTCGTATTCTTCGAGCTTTGCTTCAAGCTCTTTTACCTTATCTGTAAGCTCTTTTACTTCCTTATTTTTTCCTTTTGAGCTCTTCTTGTCGGACTTATCTTCCTTTTCGGTTGTTTCTTCTGAAGGTTCATCGTCCGTTTTCAGAGTTTCTTCTTTTTCAATCTTCTCTTCCATTTATATATACTCCTTATTTATTATCTTCATCATCGTTGTGCGAAAGCATTTTTGAAATACTTTCGGAAAGATAATCGACCGTCGCAACAACTTTTGAATAATCCATTCGGCAGGGGCCTATAACGCCGATGGCACCGATCACTCTATCACCCGCATTGATCGTTCGGAACACGAACGTCGCATGCTTCATTATATCTACGTTGTTTTCGTTGCCGATATACACGTTGACCGCTTTGGAATCGGATTTCGAAACCACGTCGATGATATCGGATTTGTGATCGAACAACCCCAAAAGTCCGTTTAGCTTTTCTATATCGCGAAGCTCGGGATATTGGAGCAGACGATTAACGCCTTCGAATGAAATATCGCCGTTATCGCTTTCACTGTATGCCTCATATATGGCTCGCATTACGGGAGGAATGAGGTATTCACAGCCATACATACGTGTTTGAAGCTTCATCATGATCGGCAAGGTAATCGTTTCGGGATCAATTCCTCGCATCAGCTCGTTTAGCGATGCTTCAAGAACTGCAAGCGACTCATCATCAACGCCTTCATCGACATGAATATATTTGGTTATGACCGCCTCGGTTGCCGTGACCATTATTAAAAGGAAGAGATCACTGCCAAGACGAATGGTTTTAAAACGAATGATAGACGAAGCGCTGCGTCTGTGCTTTACAGTGAGCGCTGTGTAGTTTGTTAAGCTTGTCATTACCGATGCGGCACGCTCCAGAATGTTATCAAGCTCGGAAACCTTATTGCGCACAAGCGTGTTGAGCTCTCGAAGCTCCTCGGCGTTGTGGTTATACGTCTGCATCAGCGAGTCAACATAGAAGCGATATCCGCGCTCGGACGGTATGCGTCCAGCCGAGGTGTGCGGCTGTTCAAGATATCCCATATCCTCAAGCTCGGCCATTTCATTTCTGATTGTGGCGGAGGAGCAGGATATATTGGACTGACCCATCAAAAATTTTGATCCGACAGGCTCGCCGCTCTCGATATAAGCATCAACAATGGCGCGCAATATTATCTTTTTTCTTTCACTGAGCTCACGCATCATTGCATCCTCCTATATCTGAATTATTTGCATAAACTTAATCACAGTGATAATTATTTGCACTGTTATCATCTTTTATGCTTGGCTTGAGCATTTGATGCTTGAATTTTTAGCACTCTTTTGAGGCAAGTGCTAATTTCTGATATAAATGTACCATTTTTTTGCCCCGAAATCAATAATTATATTAGTATTTACTGTTAATTATTTATGAATGACGGCCTTTTAGCCGCAAATGAAAAGCAGGGGAGCTGCATTGGCAGCTTCCCTGCTTATTTGCTAATTTTCGTTAGCAACCGCAACCGCAAGAATTTCTCTCTACTACGCAACCATTGTTGGAGCAGCAGCCGGAATTGCAGATGAGGTAAAGAATAAGAGCGATTATGATAAGCATCCAGATGTTATCTTCGTTGAAGATTTCGCAAAGGCAGTTCATGATATATCCTCCTTAGTTTTTCTTACCGAGCCCTTTTGTTCGGCTCTGATACTATAATATGTGGCACATTAAATTTGGTTACATTTTTCTTTACACCACATTTTGTCAGCCACAGTCCGTTTTATCGTTAAAATAGTTAAATAATAAGCATTAATAATTAATAAATTTTTGAAAAAAGACTTGATAATCATGTATATATTTGTTATAATTATATATGTCAATCAAAAAAATTTTTAAGAAAGGACAACCGTATAATATATTAGCGGTTGGTAGTGATAACCATGACAAAGACTCAGTTGATCGCCGAAATTGCAAAGAAGAGCGAAGTTAGCAAAAAAGTTGCTGAAACCGTTTTCGAAGCTACCCTTGAACTCATTGGTGACAGCCTCGCAGCAGGCGAAAAGGTTCAGATCACCGGTTTCGGTACTTTCGAAGTTCGTGAGCACGGCGAAAGAAACGGCCGCAACCCCT
>JAZSMZ010000161.1:0-10929 GCA_045536155.1 Eubacteriales bacterium | reverse complement strand
TGGAGGTCTTATTTCTATGGAACTCGTTTACAAAGGCAAAACCAAAGACGTTTTCAAGCTTGAAAACGGCAACTATCTCCTTAAATTCAAAGATGACGTTACCGGTGTCGACGGTGTATTTGATCCCGGCGCAAACGAGGTTGGTCTTTCCATCGAGGGCGTTGGCAAGGCAAATCTCCGTATGACAAAAATGTTCTTCGAAGAGCTCGCATCCCGCGGAATCAAAACTCACTACGTTTCCTGCGACATCGACAAGTGCGAAATGGAGGTTCTTCCCGCAAAGGTATTCGGCAACGGTCTTGAAGTTATCTGCCGCTACCGCGCAGTAGGCTCCTTCCTCCGCCGCTACGGTGCATACTGCAAAGAGGGCGACAAGCTCAACGCATACGTTGAATGCACCCTCAAGGACGACGCTCTCGGCGATCCGCTGATCACCGGCGAGGGTCTTGAAGCTCTCGGCATCATGACTCCCGAGATGTTCGCTTCCCTCAAGGAGCAGACCCAGACAATTGCAGGCGTTGTAAGCGAAGTGCTCGCAAGATACAACACCGAGCTTTACGACATCAAGTTCGAGTTCGGTTACGTTGGCAACGAAGTTATCCTCATTGACGAGATCGCTTCGGGCAACATGCGCGTATACCGCGACGGCAAATACATCGAGCCCATGGAGCTTTCCGACATCGTTTTGGGTTAATTGCAATAATGCATATAACGGAGCTGCACTTTTGCGGCTCCGTTTTTATGTTTAGCAGGAACAAAAAAATCTCCATATTTTTCGTATTTTCCTCTTGACAAAACCGACTTTGTATGCTATTATATATCACGGCGATTTTCCCGAGCCTTAATGAGGGGAAGCTACTTGTACCTTTAGCTCAGCCGGATAGAGCAACTGCCTTCTAAGCAGTAGGTCGAGGGTTCGAATCCCCCAAGGTACGCCAGCGCTTAGCGCAAACAATTTAACATGGTGGGTATAGCTCAGTTGGTTAGAGCGTCAGGTTGTGGCCCTGAAGGCCGTCGGTTCGAACCCGATTACTCACCCCATCCGGTTATCCGGAGAAAAGGTCTGTTGAATTTCAACAGACCTTTTGTTTTTTGCTATGACAGCGCACACCGAAGCTTTTCGAGTGCGCTTTTTTCAATTCGGGATACATAGGATCGCGATATATCCATTACCCCAGCCACCTCGCGTTGGGTAAGCGGCGGGCGCACGCCAAGTCCGTAGCGCAGAATTATGATCTCCCTTTCCCTTTTGTCAAGGCACTCGTTGATCGCTTTTGCGGCACGTGCGCTCTGGATCTTCAGATCAATATCCTCGGTAATGTCGTTGTCGCATGCAATAACGTCTATGTATGTGAGCGGATTGCCGTCACGGTCAACGTCGATGTTGTCGTTGATCGACAGCTCACAGCTTCGTTTTTTCTGGCTCCGAAAATACATCAGTATCTCGTTTTGAAGGCATTTTGAAGCATACGTGGCAAACCGTGCGCCGTTTTCGGGGTCAAACGAATCGATAGCCTTGATAAGCCCGATTGTGCCTATGGACATGAGATCGTCCTGTGTATATGCATTGCCGTATTTTTTTACGATATGCGCCACGAGCCGCAAATTATGCTCTATAAGCTTATCCCGCGCATTTTTATCTCCTTGCTTTGCAAGCTTGAACAGCCGCGCCTCCTCATCGCCATCCAGCGGACCGGGAAATGCCGCCTGAGGGCTTACCTTCAAGAACAAAAACATCAGCCGTGAAATAACGTTCGCGATAATTTCTACCATGATACGACTCCCCCCTGCCTTTATCATTAAACAGATGATATTTTATGTGTGGTGATGAAAAATTATGCATTTTAATACTTTTTGTGATATTTTTCATCTGTTCGGCAAAGAATTTTTCCACCGCTTTGCAATCATTTGATGCATAATTGAATATACATTCACTTTTTGCCATTTGAACGACGAATATTCGCTTTTTTGATGTATAATATTAATTTTCAATCAATATATTGTGTCAAAATAAATTTATATACAATATTTTCGCAATTATTGTGTTTTTTGACATGTATATTTGTCATCTTTTGTTGTTCCATATTTTGCGAGTCGATTTTGTGTATTTTTCTGTCGACATTTTGTGTTTTACAAATCGCGCATTCCATGCTACAATAGCTTTCGCCGCACAAAAAAAGACCAAAGGTCAAATGGCCGAGACAAACGGAGAATTATATGAATCTGACAGCAAGCAAGAACATAACATCAAAAGGCTCTGCCCTCTTTGCAACGTTTACCGAAGAAAATATCACCATCGATTATACTCTTATCTGCGATGAGCGCGACCCCGACAAAAAGATATACTCACTTGCTATATCGCTTCGTGAGGACAGCGTATGTGTTAACAGTTGTTATCTCTGCGACATATCGTGTGACGAGCAAAAAGCGCATAATATATTTGACAAATTCGCAAATTTAGGCGTAAGTCCTGCCGAAGCGCCGACTGTCATCAGCGAGATGGCATCCCCCTTTTACAACTGCAATTTTTAAGAAAAAAAGAAGGCGATGACCGCCTTCTTTGAGATAAGCTTTTATTTGCTTGACACTATATTTTTACCGTCCGACAGAATGATCACGCTTCCGTCCTTATCTGTTCTGAAAAGCTTGATATTCAGCTTTTCAAGCGCCCTTACGACCTCGCGATGAGGGTGTCCGTAATCGTTATCCACTCCGCACTCGGCGACCGCGACAGTCGGATCGACGGCGGCTAAAAACGCGTCGGAATTGGAGGTTGACGAGCCATGGTGGCCAAGCTTTAACACGTCGCTTTTAAGCACACTTTCGCGGTATTTTGCCAATATCTCGTATTCCGAGTTCTTTTCGGCATCACCGGTGAACATAAAGGACGTTTCACCAAACGTCAGATGCATGACAACGCTGTAATCGTTCATGGAATCGTATTTTTCGGAATTGGGAGCGAGTATTTTTACAGTCGCACTGCCGAGAGAAAATGTATCGCCCGACTGCGCGATCTGCACGTCGGCGCCACTCTTATCGATTGCATCGAGCAAACGCTCAAATGTGGCGGTGTTTGCCGTTGCATCGGGCATTATTACCTTGTCGGCAGGGATGTTATTAAGTATGTAATCCCCGCCGCCGATATGGTCCTCATGCGGATGAGTGAATACGACAACGTCAAGCTTTTTGATATTATTCGTTTTAAGATAACGTAAAAGACTTGCTTCGCTCGAGTTCGGTCCTGCGTCGATCAGCATAGTGCTTCCGTCATCGGCGATAATGAGCTCGCTGTCGCCCTGGCCGACGTCGATGAAGTGAACCTCAAGCATGCCGTCAACGCTCTGCTTTGATACGAATTCGGCATTGTTGAATACGTAGTTACGCGCATCCTCTGAAAAGATGAGCATAGCAGATATCGCGCAGACGACCAGAACCAGCGCAATGAGAAATCTCTTTTTGCCGTCCTTTCCCGAAAACAGTTTTTTGGATACTTTCGTCAGTTCTCTTACCGTTTTTTCGTCAATTTTACCGTAGCTCTTCTTTTTCATCTCTAAAAAAGCCAACCTTTCCGATATATTCACAAAGCTTGAATGCGGGCGCTGAAAGCAGATACCACGCAAAGCAGAACGTCGGACATATCTGTCCCAATATATTGGCGAACTGCGCTGAATAGTCCCACACATTCCACCCAAGCCATAGATTAACGATACAGCCGACAGTAAATTCAAGTGCGGTGATCAAAGCGCAGCCCACAAAGCACCTTTTCCAAAGGCTATCGCCCGAAATAATGGTGTTAATTACGAAGAATACCGTCAGACAGGCACCTCCGCAAAGCACCATCGTCCAATGTGTCCTTCCTCGGTATGCTATCTCGACAGCGCCGTAAATAAGCGCTCCAACGGTGAAGATCACCGCGTATTTTGCACTTTGTAAACAACGAGCTTTCATGTACCCTCCTTTTTTCGATGAAAAAAGGATTGACACAGAATATCCGCCTTATTCATTATAACAAAATGCGCGACGCATTTCAATACGTCGCGCATTATTATTTTTACAAAATTATCAGTCGCCGAATCTTCTCTTTGCACGGAGACGCTTCTTGTTCTGACCGGTCATTTCACGGTAGACCTTATTGAGCTTGTCATAGTGCTTTTCGTTTACGATGCTGCAGGTGATAAGGACAGCAAACATAATTACAAACAAAATCCAGGAGAAGATATTGAAGGTCTTGCCGTCTTCCTCCATCTGCATTTTTGCCATTCTGTCGAAAGTACAAAGGAGAATAGAAGAATGCTTACCGAGGAAAAGAAGGCTGATGAAATAGCCTGCTACGTGGGTAATTCCGGTAACGATAAGAGCGCGCTTATCGCAAAGGCGGGTGTGAGGATAGAACCACGCGATAACTCCGATGAGCGAGCAAAGATAGGAAATAACAAGGGCCATGAGCGGTACTGTTACCTTCAGAACGGCGCCTTCATCAACAACGGCAGCATCGATCTTGCCGCAGTTGACTGCAACGATGATGGCAACGATCACAGCGGGAATGATGGAGCCGAGAAGCGCGATCTTTGCATCGTTGATGCGGAAAAACGCCTCGGTATTCTCGTATGTACCGTCTTCTCTTGTGCGCTCGATGAACTTGAGCTTTGCGTAAAGGGTCTGTGCGCCGAATCCTGCAAAGGTGCAAAGAAGAGCAACGATAACAGACCAGATATTAACCGCTACGGGAGATGCGCCTGCATGAACGAGGAAATCAAACGAGAATTCGTTTAAAAATCCTGCGCCGAGCACCGACAGACCGGCGACAGCGATAAGTCGCATGATCATATTGAACTTGTAGTCAACAATCTTTTGAACAAACATTACCTTTCCTCCGAAAAGAGATATTTAATTTACAAATTGATTTAAGAAAAAATCGTTTTTGATATTATAAAACAATTTTTTCATTTTATCAAGTCTTTTATGGAAATTTTACCGAAAAGGTTTTTAAAACTTGATTTCGCTTCCCTGCGACACAAATCGTCTGTGTCTCTTTTTATTAACTGCATTTGACACAAACGCCGCTACGGCAAAGGATACAAGACCTGCCGCTGACACCATGACACCGACGGTGAAGCACTTGGGCTTATACTCGAGGCGGATATCGTGATCTCCTGCCCCTATTTCAAAGGAAAGAAGCGAGCCGAGAGCCTTTTTGAGCTCAACTCTTTCGCCGTCAACACTTACGATCCAACCCTCGTCGTAAGGAATGGAGGTATAAACGATGTTTCTGTCCTCTCCGACGGAGATATTGCCCTCGATAAGAGTATCCTCGAAATGTGTGATGTTCATATTGCCTTCGCCAAGGCGGGTCATTACATCTTCGAAAAGCTCATAGTCGAGGTAGTAGAAGTAGTCGACGGAGCTCATCATGTAAAGGTCGTCCTGCTGGAGCGACATCGACAAAATAAGCTGTTCGCCGTCGCTGAACTTACCGAGGTCGACGATTCGGTACGTTTCGTTTGCAAAATAAGTGCCGATGTCCTCTCCGTTGAGGGTCATCTTTACCTCGCGCTTCCAGGTACTCGGGAAGTAGCAGAATATTTCATTATCGCCGACAGCGGTGAAATCAAAGAGCACTCTCTTGTTCTTTGCGGAGCTTACCGGCTTATATTTCTTATGTCCCGAGGTATATGTCGTTTCGAGGTTTTCGGTAGTGATATCATCGATGTAAATGGGCTTGAAAAGCTTGATCTGCTCATCTTCGCCGAGCATCGCAGTAACGAGATCGTTTAAGAATTCAAAGGGAGTATCGTATTCGTCAAGCTCTGCGATCTCATATAGATCATCTTCTGCCGCGCAGAGGAGTGAGAGAGCGTACGGGTTATAATATGCCCATATCTTCTTTCCCTCGTCGGCATAGATATTTTCATAAAGATTCTGATCGGAATCGCTTGTGAAAATGAGGTATTTAAGGCCGAGCAGCGAATCGGCAACGGGAGTACCGCCGAGATACTTTGTCCAGTGCGATTTGGAGGCGTATCCCATCTTGTTGAGCAGCTTTATAACAGATGCATTGAGGGTCGAGGTGGAGTTTGAGATACCCTTGAAACCGAGCGCCATAGAGTCGTTTGTCTTGCGGTGATTGTTCTTTTCCATGCGGTAGAATTCCGAGCTGAAATTCTCCTCGTCGTACTCTTTGACAATATCGACTACCGGCTGATATTTTTCGATGTAGCTTCTGTACGACGTTCTCTTGCTGTATACAACGTCATCATCGAGTGCCACCTCATCGAGTACGCCCGAAATAAACAGTTCAAGGCAGACGATGATAAGCAAGATCGAGCGCGCGTTGTGGCGCATATAGTCTTTGTTGATGGGGTGAAGGGCTATTGCATAGGCTGCAAGGCAAGCCAGAGAAAGCCATACGCAGGATATATCCTTGAGCCATTCGTAGTCCTGCTTCTGGATTATCAGTATTAAAAGTCCGAGTATACCGGTAACGCCGAGAACGTACTTATATTCGATATTATGCAAATCGTTGAACGCCTTATACGCGCATACTACCATGAGGAAAACGAGCATGAAGCTGTAGCGGTAATTAAGCCAGTTGGGCTTTTGCATGCCGTGCCAGAAAATATCGATAGTCGAGCCGTTGAAGGAGAAAACGATCGCCGCCATCAATAGGCCGGTCATTACCTTTTCGCGCGTTTTGACGCTCTTTGTGATGAAATAAACGGGGAGAAGGATAAGAGTCAGAACTCCGCAGTAAATGAAGGGGAGTCCGGTCGGGCGGACGGTATCGTACGATCCGGGATAGAGCTTTGCAAGCATATCGAGGAAATCGAATTTCTGCTTGAAGGTCAGATCGGGATTCTGGAAATCGTTTTTGCCGAATTGAAGCGAGGTGTAGGCGGGATAGATTATCACCATCGCAATGGCGATGGCTATTGCCGAATACAGCGCTATTCTGAGCAGAGATTTTATGAAGTGATACTTTTCTTCGTAGAAATTGTTTTCGTAATCTTTATCGTGCGCGGCATAGTAGTAAAAGAAATACAGGAATGTGAAAATACACATCATGTATCCGATGTAAAAGCTTGTCAGACAAGCAAACGCGAGCGAAGCTGTATAGAGAGCAAACTGACGCTTGGTTATAAGACGCTCGACACCTAAAACAAGCAGGGGCAAAAAGATCATTTCGTCGATCCACATGGTATTGTGCGCCTGAACGACCGCGTAGGAGCAGACGGCGTACATGGTGGAGAAAATGACTGTATTAAGCTTATTTGTCGGGCGTGACTTTGACAGATAGAGTGCCATCGTAAAGCCGCAGGAGCCGCACTTCAAAAGGAAGATAACGAGCAGCGCTTCGGTTATATAATCCTTTGGGAAGAGGGCAACCAAAAAGGAGAACGGACTGGCGATATAGTAGGCAAAAATGCCCATAAACTCGCCGCCGAGCGAGCGCGACCAAGTATAGAGCAGACTGCCTCCGTTGAGTATCTTATTTCTCAGATCCTCGAAGAAATAGACGTACTGACCGTTTAGGTCGAGCACCAATACCGAGCCGTTTCCGAAGGGCCAGACCTCCATGGCAATATAGATGAGATAGAGCAACGCGGCGGGGATAATGAACGCAAGCGCCAACACCGCCCCGTACGATTCCTTAGGTCTGTCAAATTGATTTTGAATGTCATCTTTCTTTTTGAAAAAGTGGAAATTCATTTTTCTCTTTGATCCTTTCGGTTTTCCTTAGATTTTACAATCGTTTACTTTAACTTTTCGCCGTTTACGGCACGTATATTCTTTTCAAGCTTAACGCGGGGCACGACCGTATCGCGTCCGCATAACGTGCATTTAATGCGTATATCCGAGCCGACACGCATCACTTCGAGCGTGTCGCATCCGCAGGGGTGGTTCTTTTTCATCGTTAAAATATCGCCCACTACAAGCTTTACGATCTTCATTTTTCCCCTCCGTTTCTTTTTGATCTTTTTCCCAATTATAGCATACTTTTTCGGCAATGTAAAGTACGGATGTAAAACAATATAAATTTATTTTTATTACATTAAAAATATTTACAAAAAACTATCGACAATATGCACTATTTGTGATACAATGGTTTATTAGTATCATGCCGTAGTATTATTTTGAGGTGGAAATGATAATTTTGGGCATCGACCCCGGACTTGCCATTGTAGGATATGGGGTTATCGAATTCAAAAACAACAGATTCAAGACCATAGCTTACGGCTCTATCGAAACTCCGGCACATACACCGGTCGAGGAGCGGCTTAAAACTATCTATGAGGATCTTGACACCATAATCAAAATGTACCGCCCCGACGATATCGCCATCGAGGAGCTTTTCTTCAACACCAACCAGACAACAGCGATTACGGTGGCCGAAGCGCGAGGCGTAATACTTCTCTGCGCAAGGCAGAACGGTGTGAAAATTTCGGAGTACACTCCTTTGCAGGTAAAGCAATCGGTCGTCGGATACGGACGCGCCGAGAAAAATCAGGTAATTGAGCTTGTAAAGGTTATTTTGAAGCTTAACCGGGTCCCTAAGCTCGACGACACCGCCGATGCGCTCGCCATTGCAATTTGTCATGCACACTGCGGCGGATCGAGACTGGGTCAGTATTTCAACCAACAACAAATCTAAATCAGGACGGGATTATGTATTATTACATCTGCGGTGAGCTTGCGCTCACAGAACTCAACGTTGCCGTTATCGACTGCGGCGGAGTAGGATACAAGCTGACCATAAGCGGCTCCACTCAGGGTGCCGTTGCCGGCAAGATCGGTCAGAAGGTAAAGCTCTTTACCCACTTGGCCGTTCGCGAGGACGATATGGAGCTCTTCGGCTTTGCAACTCAGCAGGAGCTGGCATCGTTCAGAATGCTCATATCCGTTTCGGGAGTTGGTCCCAAGGCGGCAATGTCCATTCTTTCACTTCTTTCCGCCGAGCAATTCGCACTCGCCGTTACCACATCGGACACAAAAATGCTTGCGCGTGCATCGGGTGTCGGCGCAAAGACAGCGGCAAGAATAGTGCTCGAGCTTAAAGACAAAATATCCCGCGAGGTCCAGAGCGAGGGCGCAGCAGACTACGCCGACAATTTCGAAACCGATTCCAACAAGGTATCGGATGCACAAAACACCCTTATGGTTTTGGGATATACCAGAAGCGAGGCAATATCCGCCATGCGCGGACTTGATACCGCTTCCCTCTCACTTGAGGATATAATCAAAGAGTCGCTCAAGCGTCTGATGAAAAACTGAACGGAGGTAGCTCACTTTGGCAATCAAGAACAACATCGACATGATCGAAGAAGACGATTACGAAAGTCGCATAGTATCCTCGACAGTTATCGAAGAGGATTCGCTCAACGAGCAGAGTCTTCGTCCCAAAACGCTTGACGAATACGTCGGTCAGCAAAAGGCGAAGGAAAACCTTCGTGTATACATCGAGGCAGCAAGACAGCGCGGCGAGCAGCTCGACCACGTGCTGCTCTACGGCCCTCCCGGTCTCGGTAAGACCACCCTTGCGAACATCATTGCAAACGAGATGAACTGCAACATCCGCGTCACCAGCGGTCCCGCTATCGAAAAGGCAGGCGACTTAGCGGCGCTTCTGACAAACCTCGGCGAAGGGGACATCCTCTTTATCGACGAGATCCACCGCTTACAGCGCTCGGTCGAGGAAATACTCTATCCCGCAATGGAGGACTACTCGCTCGACATTATCATAGGCAAGGGCCCCGCCGCGCGCAGTATCCCGATAAATCTGCCCAAATTCACTCTGATCGGCGCAACAACACGAGCAGGCCAGCTTTCCACTCCGCTCCGCGACCGTTTCGGCGTACTTTTGAAGCTTGAGCTTTACACTCCCGACGAGCTTTGCGACATCGTCAAGCGCTCTGCCGGCATACTCGGCATAGATATTGACGAGGTCGGCGCGCGTGAGATCGCATCGCGCTCGAGAGGTACACCCCGTATCGCAAACCGACTTTTACGCCGCGTGCGCGACTTTGCTCAGGTGCTCGGCAAGGGCATAATCGACCGCGAGATCGCGGCCTTTGCGCTCGAAAAGCTGGAAATCGACCACCTCGGTCTTGACAATCTTGACAGACGTATGCTCGAAACGATCATTCGCATTTACGACGGCGGCCCCGTCGGCCTTGAAACGCTCTCGGCAACTGTCGGCGAGGAGGCGATCACCATTGAAGACGTTTACGAGCCCTACCTCATGCAGATCGGCTTTTTATCCCGCACTCCCCGAGGACGCTGTGCAACTCCTCTCGCATACGAGCATTTAAAAATCAAGCCGAAATTGAGCGATGACGGCCAACAAAAGCTTTTATAATCAAAAATAAATTTCAGACAAGGCAAGACTATGTTTACATCGAAAAATTGGAAAGACTACGCCCTGCTCGATGCCTCAGACGGAGAGAGGCTCGAAAGATGGGGCAAATATATACTGATCCGTCCCGACCCGTCGATAATCTGGAAGGGCATGAAAAAGCATCCCGCTTGGAAGCGTGCCGATGCCGTCTATTCGCGCTCCTCAAAGGGAGGCGGAAACTGGGAGGTATATAAATTGCCCGCCGAGTGGCAAATATCATATACGGATCTCGATTTCATCGTTCGCCCCACCGGATTCAAGCACACAGGCATCTTCCCCGAGCAGGCATCAAACTGGGATTGGTTTTCCTCGCTCATAAAAAAGGCGAACCGTCCGATAAAGGTACTCAATCTGTTTGCCTATACAGGTGCCGCTACCGTTGCCGCCGCAAAAGCGGGCGCATCGGTATGTCACGTTGACGCGGCCAAGGGCATGGTTGCCCAGGCAAGACGCAATGCAGAGCTTTCGGGACTTGCCGATGCTCCCATCCGCTGGATAGTTGACGACTGTCAGAAGTTCATCGAGCGCGAAATACG
>JAZSMZ010000134.1:0-7187 GCA_045536155.1 Eubacteriales bacterium | reverse complement strand
CGTACTCCTTTTGTTGTAGGGCGGGGGTTTATCTCCCGCCGTTTTCTTTGCATATATCGTTTGTTTTCGGCGGCAGCAAGCCACCGCCCTACAAGGTTGCGGCAGGTAAAACCTGCTTTATGGAAGGCACGCCTTAGCGATGCATTTTTTTATTTAACTTATTTGACCAACTCACAAATAGCCTCGGCCGCCTTTTCGACGCCCTCGTCTACTCTGACCTCACAATCGCACACCTCGGCATTGCGGTACTCGAAATCGAGCGACATGATGCGCCGCATCTTGTCCTCGTCGCTGATATCGCGGGAGATGATGTCGAGCAATACCGCGCTTTTTTCACGGTTGGTAAATACGAGCATTGCGCGGCTGCGGTAGATGTTTTTTATCGTCAAAGCACCGCAGATGTCGATCGGGATGACCGCACAGTGACCGCGCGAGATAATGGGAGCGATCTCCTCGGCAGACGTGCCGAAATAGTACTTGCTGTAAACAGTGGTTTCTATAAACTGTCCCTTGTCACG
This sequence comes from Eubacteriales bacterium, assembly GCA_045536155.1. GTDB lineage: Bacteria > Bacillota > Clostridia > Oscillospirales > CAG-272 > JAZQNC01. The sequence goes on along the minus strand of JAZSMZ010000134.1, from coordinate 6,669 downwards.
CTGGGCGATGAACTCCTCTTCGCTGATAAACTTGTATGCATGATCGTTTTCGTCTTTGTTTTTCGGACGGGTGGTGCAGGTTATCGGCTTTTCGAAGTTTTTGTATTGGGTGAGTATTTTTGCGATCTCATTTTTCTTGGAGCCCGAGGGACCGACAAGGCAGATAACGCCGCCGTCCGAAAGATCGGGCGCCTTTTCTGTAAAGGAATTGCGCACCATCTTGCAAAGGTGCAAAAAGTCGTCGTAGCTGTTTACCGAAAGGAGTCCTGACATATCGGTGTTCCAGGGACGGCGCAAGAGTACGGGATATGCCGCCTTCGACGACGAAATGTTGTGTGATCCGTCGTCAAGCAGAATATCAAGCGCCATAACGTCCTTGCGGGTACCCATGATGATGTTTTCGGGCGGGATCTCGGGGAAATCCTGTATCAGACGCTCTGCACGCGCGGTCATACAGCCTGCATTTACAGCGGTGATAAAGAAGACGTCTGCAAGCTTTGAAAGCTCACGTACGAATTTCTTTGCGCCGGGCAGTATGGGCTGACTTTTAACAAACTCGGGGTCGTAGTAGAGCGCGATGCGCTCGTCGGCATGCCGTCCGTAGTTACCCCAGCCGCGAATTTCGTTTATATCAACGGGTTCCTCGTCGGGATGACGTGCGTTTATTATCGACAGTGCATAGGCATTGCAGTCGTATAAAGTATCGTCAACGTCCAATCCGACGCGAAGTCTGTATTTTCTCATAAATCTATCCGTTTCTGTTATTATTTGTTCGGCTGCGGCAAAAAGCCTTATATCTATAATATCTCATAAATGTTAATTTGTCAAGTTTGTCACTTGAATATAAGATGAATCTTTATCGTTGACAATGCCGACGATTTTTGATACAATATAAAGAATAGGTAAAATATACGAAAGGGCAGAAAAGCTTATGTTTGCCGAATCTTTAAAATATATAGAAAAGTACAACAGAATCATTATTCATCGCCACTCAAATCCCGACGGAGATGCACTCGGAAGCCAGATAGGGCTTCGTGAGATAATTCGTGACAACTATCCGGACAAGGAAGTATATATTGTTGGCGACGGTGCCGGCAGATATTCCTTTATGGATGGATCGAAAATGGATGAGATTCCCGATGATTGTTATGCCGGAGCTCTCGCGATCATTTTGGATACCTCGGCTGAGGCGCTTATCAGTGATGGCCGCTACAAGCTTGCCGATATGACTGTTAGATATGATCATCATATATCGAACGCACGTGTTGCCGATGAGGAATTTTGCGACACAAGCTTTGAGAGCTGCGCAGGGCTTATTACCGCTTTCGCCATGACAAACGGCCTTGCTGTGTCGGAAAGCGCCGCAAAAGCGCTCTACACGGGCATGGTGACCGACTCGGGACGGTTCAGATACGATTCTACCACACCCCGTACCTTCCAGCTTGCCTCTTTCTTGATGGAAAGAAACAGCCATCTCAGCGAGATATACAAGGGGCTGTATGCCGATGATTTCAAGATGATCCGTTTGCGCGCTTCATATGTGCTGAAAATAAAGTTTTCCGAAGCAAACGTCGCATATATCTACACAACAAGAGATGAGCTCAAAGAGCTTGATTTTGATTTTTTCACGATATCACGCGGAATGGTAGGAACCATGTCCGACATCCGCGGTGTCGATATCTGGGCAAACTTTACCGAGAACGACGAAGGTGTCGTCTGCGAGATCCGCTCAAATAAATATAACATCAATCCCGTAGCCGTCAAATACGGAGGGGGCGGACACGCCAAGGCAAGCGGAGCGACATTAAAAGACAAAGACGAGGCCATGAGATTGCTTTCAGACCTTGATGCAATAGTAAAAGAGGGTAAAAACAATGAATGAAGAATTGAAAAAACAGATACTCGATAAAATCAAAGAATATAATAAGATCGTAATATGCCGTCATTTTAGACCCGACGGTGATGCTGTAGGCTCAACAAAGGGACTCTGCGCAATTTTACGCGCTTCTTTTCCCGAAAAGGATATCAGAGTGATCAACGACGATTATTCCGACTATATGGCGTTTTTGGGCAAAGAGGACGAGCAGGTCGATGATCAGTTTTACTCGGATGCCCTCGTAATTGTTATGGATACCGCCACCGAGGACAGAATATCGAATAAAAAATACTCACTCGGACGCGAGCTTATCAAGTTCGACCATCATATAAATGTCAGCCCATACGGAGACATTTGCTGGGTCGAGGAAGAAAGATCATCCTGCTGTGAGATGGTTGCTGAATTTTACAGCTTTTTCAGAGATGAGCTTATACTCACAAAGGAGGCTGCTCTTTACGTCTACACCGGTATGGTGACCGATTCGGGTCGCTTCAGATATTCGTCAACATCTCCCGAAACGCTTCGTCTTGCCGCGATCATGCTCGAGCAGGGAATTGATACCGACAAGCTTTATGCAAATTTGTATCTCGACGAATTTTCTGAGCTCAAGTTCAAATCCCATATCTACAAGAGCATGAAGATTACTGATGGCGGTGTGGCATACGTTTTTGTAACCCTCAAAACAATGGAAAAATTCGGCATAACTCAGGAGCAGGCCTCAAATTCGGTGTTCTATCTTGACGGAATTAAGGGAAGTATCATCTGGCTTGCCTTTATCGAAAACGATGATAAGACGATTCGCGTCAGACTGCGCTCTCGTTTTACAACCGTTAATCAGCTTGCAGAAAAATATAACGGCGGCGGTCATGCCTGCGCGAGCGGGGCATCGGTCAAAAATCGTGCCGAAGCGAAAAAGCTTATCGCCGATGCAGACGCCGAGATCCGCGAATACAAGCAAAACAACGAGGGCTGGTTATGAGAATACTTATCACCAACGACGACGGAATGGATTCACCCGTCTTGCCTCATCTTGTAAACTGGGCAAAAAAGTTGGGCGATGTAACAGTTGTTGTTCCGAAGAACGAACAGAGCGGTCGCAGTCACGCGATAAACTTAGTATATCCGTTTGAAATTGCAAAATTTGATATGGGCGACGGTGTTGACGCATATTATGTCGACTCAACCCCTGCCGACTGTGTCAGATATGCACTGCTCACATTAAAGCTCGAATGTGACCTTGTTATATCAGGTATCAACAAAGGGTACAACATAGGCGAGGATATCGTATATTCGGGCACTGTCGGTGCTTGCTTTGAGGCCAGCTATTTTAAGATCAAAACCCTTGCAATATCAACCGATCCCGCATCTTTTGAATGGGCAGTTGACAGACTTGATATGGTTTACGCTTATATCACGTCAAATGATCTTTTTTCCAAGTGTTCTATTCTGAATGTGAATATACCTCAAAACGGCGAAAAGATACTTATCACGCGTCAGGGCGGAGCAAATTATCTTGATGTGTTTGTTGAAGTGGAAAAGGGAATGTATCTGCCGAAGGGCGACTGCATATATGTAAATCGCCACGATCATACAATTGATGCCGATGCTGTATCCGATGGATTTATCTCCATCACACCCCTGACTATCAACCGCACGGATATGACGGCATACGAAGAAATGAAAAAATTAAACTGAAATACAGTTCGCTTTTAATAAAAATTGCAGTAAATATTATTTACATATCCTATAAAAGAGTCAGCCTAGGTTGACTCTTTTATAATATAATTCTAAAAAAGAATAGCACAGCAATGCAAATATTGCCGCAAAAAATGTGAGATTTCGTTTCAAAAGTTGTGTATATAAGTGAAAGGGAAAATGAGCAGAAAGGAGATGATAATAATGGATGACGAAAAAATTGTGCAGTTATATTGGGACAGAGATGAGCATGCTATTCCGGCTACAGCAGAAAAATATGGTAATTACTGTAATGCGATTGCAAAAAATATTCTCGGCAACAAGGAAGATGCAGAGGAATGTGTCAATGATACATATCTGCAGGCTTGGAATTCCATGCCGCCGCACAGGCCGTCTGTGCTGCAAACATTTTTGGGAAAAATCGTCAGAAACCTATCGCTAAATAAATACAAGCGTAACAATTCCTCTAAACGGGGCAATGGAGAGCTTCCGGCGGTTTTGGATGAATTGTCTGATTTGATATCTGAAAGAGATAACGTAGATCAGAATTTTGATGACAAAGAACTTGTGGGTGCCATTGATGCATTTCTGAATACCCTTTCGGCAGAGAAAAAAAGCATCTTCATTTGCAGATATTGGTATACAGACAGTATTGCCAAAATTGCAAATCAGCACGGTATGAAAGAGGGTGCAGTATCAATGATATTAAATCGACTGCGTTTGAAATTGAGCAAATATTTGTCAGAAAGGGGATTTGAATTATGAAAAACGAACGTTTATATGAACTTATCGGCGAAATAAACGAACAGCAAGTCATCGAGGCAATGACATATAAAAAAAGCAAAAAAACTGTATATTTGAAATGGGGTACTATGGCAGCTTGCATAGCTTTGCTGCTCGGTGTATGTATAGGATCTTTTGCTTTTGTTGCCGAAGCAAAAGAATATAAGGCTGCCGTTCAGTTTTTTAATGACTATAATATGTCCACAGAGGCGCTTACCCGTTCTGAAATAAAAGCTGTATACCGCGACATCATAACAAAGTCGTTTAATTATTCAAAAACTGCTGATGTTATCAAGAACAGTATATATACCGATAACATAGGCGGTTATGAGATAATGCAAAATAATCCCACCCCTCAGGATGTAGAGAATCTGTGGAATTATAAAAACTATACAGGCGGATTTACAGGAGCTGTTCAAAAAGGGGTACATTATAAATACAGATCAGAATATAAAATCGATGAAAAGCTGGGATTTGAGATTCACGACAAGAGCTATATCGAAAAGTATGATGGCGAAATCCTGATGTGGAGCGTATCGGTATCCGAGTTTTGGATCAATGGCTACAGCATAGTCAGCGACGGCGTAATCGTGTATGGCGAAACAGATACATGGTCCAGCGTACAAATATCTCATGCCTGGATGGCGAAGATCGATTCGGACGGCAACATTGTCTGGAAACATATGCTTGATAACGGATTCGATGATGAATATATAGCTGCTGTTTTGGAAAATGAAGATGGCAGTTATGCAGTGTTCAGCCGCGGAGACCATAAATACTTTTGCTTAAACCAATATACTCATGTCGGGGAAAAAGAGCACTTCAAAAAAACAGAGGTTGGCAACTACGGAATTTGGAATGCGGCACGGTTGGGGGACAGCTACATTGTTCAGTTTGGCAGCTATATGACAAATGAACACGCCAGAATAGTAAAAGTAGACTGCGAAGGAAATATCACAGAATCGTTTTCTTACGGTGATGAAAATTCTTATTATTATATTACCGACATGATAGAATTTGGCGAAAACATTTATTTGTCTGCCTATGTTGTTCCCAAACTCGAGAACGAAGACCAAAATGCAGGCGGCAGATATGAGATCGCTGCCATATTGAATTATATTTTTGAAAATAATCTTTGGAAAATATCAGACGAAGAACTAACACCGATGGTAAGAGACAACTATACTGCAATGCTGCTTGTATGTGAAATAAATGCAGGTTTACCGCGAGAGTTCTATTCTGTCAAAGGTTCACTTGGCGGTAAACTTTCTGTTAGTGATACCGGAAATTTACTTTGGCAAGTTGAGAGCATTGCAACAACATTTTTCTCTCCTGCAACAAGTTCGTTTACTATTGGCGGTACAAGTTATGTATATAGATATGCCTTTGATGATTCGGGAAAACTGATCAGCCAGGAAAAAACAGGAGAAATTGCAGCATATCGCAGATAATATTATACGACAAAAAAATCGGCCGGCAATAGCCCGGCCGATTTTTATTTTATTTATCTAAATCGAATATTATCAGACAATATCTGCAATGCAGAAGTAAGCAACGAACTGCTTAACACCAACGTCGCCTGCCTTGGAACCGGTGATGTAGGAGGTGGAGGAAGCGGAGATGGTGTTGTAGGTGTTGTATGTACCGAGGTAACGGTCCTCACCTGCTACGTTTGCAACGTAGGTCTTTGCATCTTCGCTGTAGGTGAATACGGCGGTAGGCTCGGCGGTAATGCGGACGCCTGCCTTGCCTTCGGTGTATTCGTGAATGTCGAGGTAGTTCTTAACGTCGTCAACGAGGAAGTAGAAGCGAACGCCGCCTTCAACTTCTTCAAGATATACATCGGCAGCTTCGAGAGCGCTGGTAGTGGTAGCAAAGTAGTTGCCCGACATCGCGCCTGCGAAGTAGAGAGTCTCACCGCGGTTGACCTGATCAAGTGCGAACTTGTAAGCAGTGTCAAATGCGGGAGCGTCTACCTTCTTGTTGTTGAACTGAAGGGTACGGAAACCAGCAACGAACTGCTTAACACCAACGTCTCCGGCCTTGGAACCGGTGATGTAGGAGGTGGAAGAAGCGGAGATGGTGTTGTAGGTGTTGTATGTACCGAGGTAACGGTCCTCACCTGCTACGTTTGCAACGTAGGTCTTGGCATCTTCGCTGTAGGTGAATACGGCGGTAGGCTCGGCGGTAATGCGAACGCCTGCCTTGCCTTCGGTGTATTCGTGAATGTCGAGGTAGTTCTTAACGTCGTCAACGAGGAAGTAGAAGCGAACGCCGCCTTCAACTTCTTCAAGATATACATCGGCAGCTTCGAG
>JAZSMZ010000156.1:0-5660 GCA_045536155.1 Eubacteriales bacterium | reverse complement strand
CCTGATGTATTTCGATCACGTCACCGATGCGATGCTAAAGGGGATCGGCGAGCAGGTATATTCCATGTGGGTCAATATCACCGACTCGCTCCTCTCCATCCTGCTCGTCGCTCTTCTGCTCCCGCGCTTCGGTATCTTCGGCTACGTCGCCGTTATCATTCTGATGGAGGGGTATAATCTCGCCCTCTCCTTTTGGCGTCTGCGCCGCCGCATCCCCTTTTCGCTCTCGCTCGGTCGCACCCTTCTTTTGCCGCTTTTCTCGTCATTCTGCGCGGCATTTCTCACCCTGCGCCTCTTTTCCTCGAACGGGAGCACCGTTCCGCTGCTTTGGCTCATCCTCGAGGCCGTGTTCTACCTCTCGGTGTGCGCGGCGTTTTATCTGCTTCCCACGGTACTTCTCCCGAAACGCAAAAAGCGCCTATCCGAATAACGTGATGTCTTTAAGAGAAGGATAATGTAAATCAAACTTCCCAAAATGTGAAAATATTATAATTCTTTTCTGCCAAATGCAGCTTCAAGTCTTCTGAGCGCTTCGGACAGCTGCTCGTATTTTGACGCATAGCAAATTCTGATATAGCCCTCGCCGCCGTCGCCGAATGCGCTTCCGGGCGCGGTTACCACGTGCGTTTTCTCAAGGATATATTCCGCCGCCTCAACGGATGACATATGAAATCCGGTTATATTTGCAAAGACGTAAAATGCACCCCTCGGGCAGTGGCAAGAGAATCCGTTGATCGAATTCAGTCCGTTAACGATCAGCTTTCGATTGCGGTCGTAATATTTTACCATTTCTCGGACGTCGCGACTTGCATCGTACAAGGCCGTCACCGCCGCCTCCTGCATAGGCTCGGGAACACTTGCTATCATAAATTCCTGAAGCTTGATAAGCTCACGCGTGATTTTCTCGTTTGCACAGATATATCCAACTCGAAATCCCGTCATGGCGTATGTTTTTGATAGGCTGTTGATTGTGATTACGTAATCGCGGAGTCCTTCATCTATCGCCGCAAGGCTTTTCTGAACGAAGCCGTCGTAAACCAATTTTTCATACGGCTCGTCCGAGATCGTGAAGATCTTATGTTTTTTTATAAGCGCGGCGATTTCCTTGAGGTCGCTCTCATCGAGCACTCCGCCTGTTGGATTGGATGGAGAATTGATGATGATAAGCTTTGTTTTTTCGGTTATCAGCGGCTCAATGATATCCGCAGTCATCTTGAATCCGTTTTCTTCACTCACGCGGGCATAAACCGTTTTCGCACCGACCGTGTCAAGCTGTCCCTTATAATCGGGCCAGTTCGGGCCTTGGATGATGACCTCGTCACCCTTGTCGACGAGCGCCGCTATCGCGAGCATCAGTCCTTGCGTTGCTCCCGCAGTCACAATAATGTTCTTATCCGGATCGCAAACGATACCGTTCTCACTCTTCAGCTTGTACGCGATCGCATCGCGCAAGGACTTTATACCGGCGTTTGGCGTATATTTGGTTTTTCCCGCCTTCAGTGATTTGATTGCGGCGTCTATTACGTAATCGGGCGTGGCGAAGCCGGGCTCTCCAAGTGTAAGATTAATTGAATCGTCGTATTTCCTTGCAAGCTCAAACATGCGTCTGACACCCGATTGCTCTGCATTTATTGCCGCTTGGCTGAGTTTTGTTCTGTCCATAAAAGTCCTTTCTGAAAAACATAAGATACAAAAGATATAAACGCCGTCTTCATTCCTTCCTCGTCTATCATAAAAGTGCTCGTGTGATAAGGGGATGTGCAGCCCTTTTTTTCATTTTGCGTACCAAAGCGGAATAAAAGTCCTTTGCTCTTGGTCATATACCATCCGAAATCCTCGGAGCACATTTCTCTTTTGAGAGACTCAACGGGAATGCCCATGCTTTTGAGTCTGCCTTCAAGGGCATCGCAAAGTGAAGGATCGTTATGAACGGCTCCCGTGCTCATATCAAAAACGATATTGATGCTGCCGCCGAATTTTTTTGACACATCAGAGCAGATATCCCTCAAGCGCATCTCGACACGCTCTGCAAAGCGCATATCGTAAAAACGGAAGGAAATATCCATCGAGCACATGTCGCAGATCACGTTGTGAGCCGTTCCGCCACAGATCTTGCCGACCGACCATATATAAGGAAGCTCTCCCGCCTCCTGCTTCACCATATCCCCCAGCCTGTTATAGCATTCGACCGCCATTGCAATGGCATCTATTCCTTGCTCGGGGCTCGTGGCATGAGAGCTTTTTCCCATAAAGGTGAGAGTTGCGGGGATACAAGCCGCCATATAATCTCCGCGGCAAAGGCCGATCCTGCCGACAGGGATGTTGTTGTCGCAATGAGCACAGATGACCTCGCTCACCCCGTCCATCACTCCGTTTTCGAGCATCATATGCGCACCGCTGACTGCCGATTCCTCGGCAGGCTGAAAGATAAATCTCACCCTTCCCGTAAGCTCGTTTTCATGTTCTTTTAAGTATTTTGCCACTCCGAGAAGTATGGCGGTGTGCGAATCGTGTCCGCAGGCGTGCATGGTGCCCTTTTTCCTCGACGCATATTCAAGTCCCGTTTTTTCCTCAATCGGAAGTGCGTCCATATCGGCGCGGAGCGCGATCATATTATCCCCCTTGCCAAGCTCGGCAACGACACTGCATTTTCCGTATTTGTCGGTGTGAGAGATCCCCATAGAGTCAAGCTCACGGCAAACGATCCCCACCGTCACAGGCAGATCGAATCCAACCTCGGCGCAGCTGTGCAGCTCCCGTCTTATCGAAACGATATAGGAAAAAATATCGCTAAGCTCCTCATTGGTCATATGTAAGCTCATCTCATTCATCCTCAAAGCATTCCTTTATTCTCAAAAGCGTTTTTTCAACGAGCATTTTTCCTCCTTCGTGTCCTACGCACCCACTCGAGAGATATGCGCTGTAATGTCCTCCGTGCTCGGCCCTCTCTGTCGGAAGATATCCTCTGTTTCCGCACGTCAGCTGGAACAAAAATGTCTGGTCTGCTTTGCTTCTTGCTCTAATTTCATTTCCGTAGTCAAGGAAAAGCTCAAAGGGGCTTGTAGCCATTGCCATATCTCCAAGCCGCAAAGCATGAAGCTCAATGCAAATATTTCTTGTCGTTTGCTGCTTCTCAAATCTCTGTATCGTGCCTGAATACACGAAAAGCTCGGCGCTGTCTTTGTAATCAATGTCAGCTTCTACGGAATTGAAATATTCACGAATCGCGGCTTCGGCATCGTCGCGCTCTTTTTTTGTTGCTTGCCGCAACGGAAGCTCAAGGACCTCGCTTTTGTGAATAAAGCATGCGCTCTCACGCATATTTGCAACCGCATTTTCATAGGCATCGTTGATCTCGTAAAAAAGTCGTTTTCCTATTCGCACAGCTCCCGCAATATCATACATAGAGGGATCGGCTTTTCGGCTTGCTTTCCTTTTTGAAACGTTCGGATCATCTATGGGTGTTTCGGGATCGACCCAACGGACGAGATCTCTTGGGCACTGATCACCTGCAGGGGAAGGAAGTCCGAGCAGGAAAATATTCTCTCCAAAGCGTTTTTTGAGCAGTATTTTTAGCTTGCCCCAATAGTCCGAGGATATAAAGCTTCTTTGCTCGAGCACTTGCGCGGGACACGCGACGTTTACAAGAATACCGCTGATCTTTTTGTTTGAGTCAAAAAAGAAAAGCATTTCGATGCCCGAGTCATTTCCACCCTCGAGTCGCAGAAAATTATCCTTATTCGTATCTCCCCACATTTTTGCGCTTCCGTCCGAATATACCACACGCCTGCACATACCGACGGCGGCTCTTCCGAATTCGTTCGCAAAATAACCGTATTCTCTCTTTTCCCACGCATCTTTTATTGCCGCCGCTATGCGTTGCGAAAGAAAAAGAAGCACCTCGTATTCATCCATCGCGGGGGAATTTACGAGGGGAACGTATTTTTTGCCCTCGGGTAAATATCTTTTCAGTATATCAACACCAACGTCAGAGGTATCCGCGCGTTCAAGTCCGCTTGATTCATCGTATTGATATGAGGTGTGCGTGTGCGTAGCCCCTATTATGACCTTACTTACGTCAAGTCCTTCCGTGTCGGAGAGCTCGGCTCTCACAAGCTCGATCAGTCCTTCGCTGACACAAGCAAGATCGCAGGAGCAGATCACGGCCTGCTCGCCGCCCGACTCGGCCTCAAGAGCCAGCGCGGTAACGCTGATCGGTGTTTCGACAACGTCTGACACACGCTCATAAAACTGTCCAGCTATTCTTATTTTTTGGTTTGGGGTAATATCCTTTTCCGCCCAACCGATCTTTATTCTGTTATCCATTTCTGTCACCTCGAATTAATTGTTTTCCATATCGGGCAAGGCCGCGGGAGCAAGCTTATGCTCCATAAGTGCAAGCATCGTATAGCTCTTGATCACACCCTTTAATTTTTTTAATAACAGCAGCTTTTCCTCCAAGGCTTCAACGTCCCTTGCGCATATTTTAAGTATGTAATCGTAATCACCCGTGACAGCGTAGCACTCAAGAATGTCCGTATCCTTTTTTACATAATCGTGGAGCGAATTTACTCCCTCACCGTATTTAACGGTAAGCATTATGAAAGCGCATATCGGCTTGGATACCTTTTTGCCATCGGTCAAAACGGTGAAAGAACGAATCAATCCGCTTTCCTTAAGCCTTTGAATGCGTTTGTTTACCGCCGGGATGGATAGGTTGACCGCGGCACCGATCTCGGTTGCGGTTGCCATGGAATTTTCGGAAAGAATTTTTAAGATAATCTTGTCAATTGTATCCATTTTATCTCCTTTTCGCGGATCGTGTTTCCAAATTATGTTTCTTTTAAATTATATCATTTTTTGAGCAAAATTTCAATATAATCGACAAATCAAGAACAAATTTAAACTGTTGCTTAACAAAAAGATAACTTTTGATCGATCGGAACTAGGCAAAAAGTCATAAAGTTAAGATTTGAAACAAAAAATGCAGATAGGCTCCCTCCGCCTTCCATCAGCTTCCGTATTGCCCCCGCTATTGAAAACTATATGCATTTTTGCGACACTGGCCGCTATCGGAAGCGTTCGGATTGTATGGCGCCTTGTGAATATTGCTTTGCCGCCGCGTGACGAAAATCTCCCCCTGTTGCGCAGCAGGGGGAGATGGATCTTATTCATTCTGTAAATTCTTTTGTTCTGTCTGCCCGACGGGGAGCACGTTCGATATTGTAGGTCTGCTCCCTCCAACGGGCGAGTTCGATCATAACGATACGAAGTATCTCGTAACTCATGGTCTACCCGTGAGGGCGATCGTAGTTTAGCGTGAACGCTCCGTTCAGAGCATCGCTGTTCGGGAGGGGAAAATTTAAACTGCGTATCTTGAGATCTCTTTTTTCAGCTCCTCGGATGCCTGGCGGTTGAAGGAGCAGAGAAGCTTTGCGATCCTCTCGGTCGTATCAAAGACGACGGCCATCGCCTCATCCTTTTCGTTGCGGTATTCCACTACCACGCGCACGGTGGAGGAGGCAGAGGAGGAGTAGTCGCTCATGCGGGCAGAGAGCTCCTCGCCGTCGTAGGGCGCAATGCGCGTAGCGGAGGAGACCTTCACCTCTGAGAGCGGCTTTTTCGTGCGACCCTTAAGCGAGCGGTAGACCTTAAAGAAG
>JAZSMZ010000080.1:0-17257 GCA_045536155.1 Eubacteriales bacterium | reverse complement strand
ATCATGCCCGCTCCATCGTTGCCGATAAAGGCGAGAAGATGGGTGTGCTCGAATCGCGCAAGCTCATTTCGTGGTATATTTCGGGAATTCCCGGTGCGCCCGAAGCGAGAGCAAGAGTCAATTCTTCGACGTCACTCGAAGAAATCGAGCAGGTGCTGTTGGATCTCCGCACAAACAATAAATAAATTCACTTACATAAACAAGAGGTTTAAACCATGCTGTCATTGCTCTTGATGGCTGAGATCATCTTCCGCGATGAGGATGCCCGACTTGTGCATAGCGTGCTGTCAGGCAATCAAGACGCGTTTGAAGAGATCGTGCGCAAATATGAAAAGATGGTTTACAATACCGCGTATCAATTCACAATGTCCTCTGAGGACGCATTTGACGTGTCGCAGGAGACGTTTATCAAGGCATACCGATCGCTCGGTTCTTTTCGCGGCGACTGTAAATTTTCAAGCTGGCTGTACCGCATAACTCAAAATGCGGCACGCGATTTTTTGCGCGCAAAAAGCAATAATTCCAGCCTGTCTCTTACCGATTCTGACGACGATGGCGAGAATGCACAGCTTGACGTTGTCGATGACAGCGTATCGAGTGATCCGCAGATGTCATACGAGCGTGACGAGCGCAAACGTGCCGTCTGGGATGCGATAAACGCTTTAAGTGAGGATCACCGTGAAATAATTGTCATGCGCGACATTGAAGGCATGAGCTACGATGATATTTCTCAAGCTCTTGATATCGAAATCGGCACTGTAAAAAGCCGAATCAACCGAGCAAGAGCGGCAATAAAAGTTTTTCTCGAAAAACGGAACTTTTTATGATTTGTTTCGTCATATGCCACGTATTGAAATTATTGATGAAATGAATCAGGTGTTTATGGAAAATAATTGTGAAAAGATAAGGGAACTTATCTCTCCTTATATTGACGGAGAGGTCACGAGCGAAGAAAGAGAACTCGTCGACAGTCATATAAGCGAATGTGCTGGGTGTAAAACCGAGCACGATAAAATTAAAAAGACGGTTGAAATGCTCAATTTCAGCGCACTTTCACCCGAAGAAGACCTCGAAAAAGCTGTTCTCACTTCCATCCGTTCAAATGCAAGAAGAAACAGATTTATAAGACTCGGCTCGACTATTGCCGCGTGCTTTGTGCTCGTTGTGTGCATTTCCGCTTTCGGTGTTTTTGAGATGATGCAAAAGAGCCACGATACTGCAATGGAAGATAGCGCTGATTTTGAGGTTTACGATGCAAGCGCAAAGACCGATAATGCCAAAGGAAATACATCGTCCTCCCGTACAGTTGAGTCTGACATAGTAGCCGAAGGCGAAGGGGCAGAAATGAACTTCGACGATTACAGCTATTCGTTAGATCTCTACGCCGGCGAGCGTATAAAGTCATATAAGCAAAAGTTCGCGCCCGACTTTGAAGGCATCGTAAACTGCGTTGTTGTTACAAGAAATAATATTGATGAGTCACTGAATGCTGTGCTTCTTTTCACGTCATCCGATTATGACGTATACTCACTTGAGTTTACAAAGGATACCTTTGGCCTGACAACGACCGATCTTGCAGATGACGACGTGCTTGAGTTTTCCCCTGTAATTGAGCAGAACGGTGAAAGCTTCATACTGTATGTAAAATTGAAATAATTGAAATAATAAAAAAACGGTGCACTCTGAATGGAGTGCACCGTTTTTATGTTTATCAAATTACTTCAGCATTTCCTGTCCGCCGGTTACGGGGAGTGCCTGACCTGTCTCATAGGTCTGCTCAACGATGTAGAAGATCGCTCTTGCAACGTCGATGGGGAGGCATCCGCGATTGAGCGGAACCTTGGATTCGTAGAAGCGGCGAACGTCTTCAACGTTCTTCGCTCCGGGAACCTTGCCTGCGTTGAGGTACTGAACGAACAGACCCTTTTCGGGGTCGGACCAGAGGGGACCGTCAAGGAAGTTGCCGGGGCAAACTGCGTTTACCTTGATATTGTATTCAACGAGCTCCATAGCAAAGGACTGGGTAAGACCGATGCCGCCGTACTTGGATCCTGCATAAGCAAAGTTCTTGTTAGAACCTGCAAGGCCGGACTTGGAGTTGACTTCAACGATATCCATCATGTAGTTCGGAGCATACTTGTGCTGGATCTTCATAATTGCGGAGGCATATTTTGCGCAGAGGAAGTAACCGGTGTAGTTAACGGCTGTAACAAGCTCGAATACCTGCTTTGTCATAACGTCAAGGCTTCCTGCTTTTGCAATACCTGCGTTGTTTACGAATATATCGATGCCGCCGAAGTTGAGGACAACAGCGTCGATCATTGCTTTAACAGAATCTTCGTCAGATACGTTGGCTGCAACAGCGTGACCTGCAATGCCGTATTCGCTTGCGGCCTTTTTTGCTCCCTCGTAGTTCATATCAACAATAGCAAGGTATGCGCCCTCGTCGTACATTGCATCAGCAATGCCTTTTCCGAATCCCTGCGCGCCGCCGGTAACAACTGCAACCTTGTCGCAAAGGCGCTTTGCGGCACCTGCTGCAAGACTTACCTTGGAGCGATAGCTTTCAACTTCCCAGTTAACGATGAAGTCGATAAGGAAATCAGGCATTACCTGAACGCCGCCGAACGATTCAGCGTAGCAAACGACCTTAAGAGCATCAAGCATAACTTCTTGGGCGGTGAGAGCTTCCTTCATTGTCATGCCGCAGCTGTACATACCGAGGCCTTCAGCAAAAGCAACCTTGGGCTTGTAGCCGTTTTCTGCAACGAAAGCGTCGAACAGCTCTTTTACCTTATCTCCGTCTGCGTCAGAAGGGATAATGAGCTGTTTTGCCTTGGTGTAAACAATGTGGTCGGGTGTTAAGCTCTTCGTGGTGGGATTGTAGGAAAGGATCTCCTTGTTGCAAAGGAATTTAACGGTTGCAGGCTTGTTTTCTCCGTAAAGCGCACGAAGTACGGGAGCAAGCGATACTGCACGGTCAACGTCAAATTCAGCACTTTCAAAATCAGGTTCGCGCTTGATGTTTGATGCAATGGTGTTCATTACGTGTGCGGCAAGTACGTCGAGTTCCTCTGTTGTATCAGCGGCGAAGAATACACCGTGATTCTGTAAGAAGAGCAAATATGCATCCTTGCCGTTAGCGGCTTTATACTCATCCATTGCCTTCTTGCAGTCAAGAGCAAGGATGTAACCGGGCTTGCAGGCGTCAACCCAGATTGCCTCGGGGAAAAGGCGGGTCATAGCGGCCTTGCCTTCAACAGAGCAGGTAATTCCGTTAACCGATGCAGGGTGAACGTGCAGAATATACTGCTGGGGGAAGAGGTCGTGAAGAAGGGTCTCAACCGAAGGACGGCGATTTTCGCCCTTGACGCGGGCATCCATCATATCGGCAAGGACTTCGGCTTCACGGGTGTCCTCATCGGCAGAATAGTTCTTGTTCCACATGAGGGCAAGAAGGGAACGATCCATCTTTACGAAATCGTCGGGCTTGATGGATGCGAGCGCCGTGCCCGAGCCCTTTATCCAAAGATTATCGGCGTTCTTGAAAGATGTATTACCGCCGCCGGCGAGAACGTAGTTTGCATCGGCGCCGTATTTGTTTGACATCTTGGCAAGAGCGGTCAGTTTTTCACAGCAAGACATGATTTTTCCTCCTGTAATACTTAATTGTCAGAAATTATATCTCTTTTGCGTTGTCGAGAACGTACTTTTCAGCTTCTGCGTTCCAGAGCATGTTGTGGCGTGCGCAGATCTCGTGGAGGTCAGCATAGAACTTATCGGTCTTGCCAAGCTCTTCAAAGTCTGCAATTGCAGTAAGGGGCATTTCCTTATTGGTGTAAATAAGCTTCTTACCGCCGGGGATCTTATCAAGATTGATAATGGTATCTGCAGCAACGTTAAGACCGCCTACGTGGGTGATCATAGCAGCGGGATTCATAGTGCCTTCTTCCATCATCTTGATGGATTCGCGCATATCGTCTGTGTTACCGCCGGAGGTGCCAACGATGTGAGTGGAAGCGTAGTGTACGTTGTAGAAGTTGAAGAGAGCAGAGAACTCGGGATTTGTGGGGCCTGCGAAGAAGTTGAGGCAGCCGTCACGAGCGAGGATCTTGTCGCCCTGCTCAACAACAGGCTTAACGGGAGCGTATACGAATACGTCGTCATAGCCGTGACCGTCGGAAAGGCTCATGAGGTACTCAACGGGATTTTCATATTCACTGGTATTGACATAGATAAGCTTAACGCCCTTTTCGGCAGCCATTTCAACCGAGAGGATCTCTTTTGCACGGTCAATACGAGCCTTGTCAATATCGGTTACAACAACGAGAGAGGGCTTGCGATCAGCGCCGATAGCGTAATTGATAGCGCCAAGACCCATAGGTCCTACACCTGCGAGAATTGCAACCTTACCGCCCTCAACGATGCCCATATCATGAACGTAGCTGCCGTTGGTGGTGTGGTAGTTTGCATGGTAACCGCCGATGATGCAGGAAACGGGCTCGGAAAGAGAACCGTAGAAGAAAGCATCTCCCTTGTAAGGAAGCAGGCAGTTGCATTCCATAACCTCGTTGGGAATGATAACGTAGGTTGCGTTACCGCCGCAGTATTCATAGGAATAGCCGGGAGCCCAAAGAGTGTTGTTGTAGTTCATGGCAGGCTGAATGGTGAAGCGGTCGCCAACCTTGAACTGGTCTGCCCACTTGGAGCCTACTTCGACGATCTCGCCGCAGAATTCATGACCGATGATTGCAGGATGCTCTGCAACGTCGTCGTGAACTCTCTTGTGGTCTGCACCCTGAAGAGCGGCCTTGTGAGAAGACATACAAATACTGTTGGAAATAACGTGAGCGAGAATTTCATCATCGCCGCACTTGGGAAGGTCAAATTCCTCAAGTCTGAGGTCGTTCTTGCCGTAAATTCTTACTGCTTTTGTTTTCATTGTGGTTTATTCCCCTTTTCTTTTAATTTTTCAAACATTGATAAAATACGCTCCTGGCGCGATTTTCTTTGCTCGTCATCATGCCCGAGTACGGTAAGACTGCCGTTGTTTATATGTGCAACGAGAGTATCACCTTCACGGATGTCAAAGGGCAGGGAATGCAACGGAATGGTGTATGACGTTTCGTCGTCGGATATCAAAACGGCATATCCGTCTTCGATTCTGTCGCAACTGACAAACATAGCCAAAAACCTCCTGCATTTTTGCGCGAAAATCTTGCAATGGAGCAAGCAATATGATATAATAAATTAATGAATATATCATTCTAAATTAATTATACTATCAAAGTATGAACATGTCAACTGTGTAGAAAAATATCACAACGAGCAAATATCGAGCATTAAATGAGCATAAATGATCAAAAACGTGCAATGGAGAGGGGGCAAATAGATGCTTACGTACGAGCGTCGCGAAGAAATAAAAAAGATACTTGACGACGAAAAAACGGTGAGAGTTGACGATCTTGCAAAGAAGTTTTTTGTCAGCCCGTCAACGATAAGGCGCGATCTTGACAGGATCGCGGGAGAGGGGGCAATAATGCGCACTCACGGCGGTGCGGTATTGCTTGACAATCTCGCGTCCGAGCTGCCCATTACTCTGCGCGAACGTGAGAATACCGATGCGAAGCAGAGCATTGCCGCCCTTGCCGCCGATTTTATTCACAGCGGCGCCACCTTGATTCTTGATACCTCGTCTACGGTAACGTCAATGATACCCTATCTTAATGCTTACGACGGACTTACGGTGATCACTAACGGAATCAAAACTGCTTACCTGCTTAATTCATATGCAAAGATAACCACGTTCTGCACCGGCGGACGTTTACGCGAGCATAATATGTCACTTGTAGGCGCGGCTACCTGCCGACGTCTTGAAGAGCTTAATGCCGACTTCGCGTTTATCTCCTGTCGAGGCATGAGCTTGAGCAAGGGAGTTACAGAATCTTCCGAAGAAGAAACGCAGGTTAAGAGGGCGATGATATCGGCCGCCGCAAAGACTGTCCTTCTTTGCGATGCCACAAAGATAGGGCAGGTGCTCATGAATAGAGTTTGCTCTTTCGATTCGCTTTATGCAATCGTTACAGACCGCCTTTTGCCCAAGGAGTATGCCGATTATTTTGAAAATAAGGGCATAATTGTCCGCTATTCACAAAATAAACTTGAAATTAAGCAATAAATAAGTTATAATAAATTTTATTGTATATTTAAAATTTTTGATACGGTGAGATTATGAGTGAAATTGCCGCACGCATAAAAGAATTGCGCGAAAAAATTGAATATTACTCAAAAAGATATTACGATGACGACGCGCCCGTGATCGAAGACAGCGATTATGATGCAATGTTTGCCGAGCTGAAAAAGCTTGAAGAAGATAATCCTGCGTTTTACGATCCCGAATCTCCCACTAACCGTGTCGGCGGTAAGGCGTCGGAAAAGTTTGAAAAGGTGACCCATGACGTTGCCATGGGCTCACTAACAGACGTTTTTTCGCCCGATGAGCTTCGCAATTTCGTTAATCGAACGGCGGGGAACGGCGACTATACCGTTGAATGCAAAATTGACGGTCTTTCGGTGTCGCTTGTTTATGAAAACGGCATCTTTACGGTCGGCTCAACGCGCGGCGACGGACTTGTCGGCGAGAATATAACAGCCAATCTCCGCACCATTCGCGATATTCCGCTTAAAATCGATTACGACGGACATCTTGAAGTCCGCGGCGAGGTCTATATGCCTCGAAGCGTCTTTGCTTCGCTTAATGAAAAACGTGAGGAAAACGGCGAAACACCATTTGCCAATCCCCGTAATGCGGCGGCCGGTTCGCTTAGACAGCTCGATCCAAAGGTTACTGCCGAGCGCCGATTAAGTATATTCGCATTTAATATTCAAAAATGCGACAAAACATTTGAAACGCACAAGGAAAGTCTTGATTTTCTTACCTCTCTCGGTTTTCCCGTTGTTCCTTATCTTGTTTTAGCTAACGATTTCGATAGCATCTGGGCTGCCGCTGAGGAGCTTGGCAACACACGTTCATCCTTCGCTTTTGATACCGACGGTGCAGTTGTAAAGATAAATAATATAGCCAAACGCACATCTCTCGGACAGACCGCGAGCACTCCCAAGTGGGCGACCGCATACAAATATCCGCCCGAAAGAGCGTTTACTACGCTTCGCTCGATAACCGTGCAGGTAGGACGTACCGGAGTGCTTACACCCAATGCCGCATTTGATCCCGTGCGCCTTGCAGGTACTTCTGTTTCCAAGGCGACGCTTCACAATATCGATTACATCCGCGAGCGCGATATCCGTGTCGGGGACACCATAGCCGTTCAGAAGGCTGGAGATATAATACCCGAGGTAGTGCTGGTCGATATATCAAAGCGCCCTGATGGAGCCGAGGAATTTAGGATGCCCGACACATGCCCCTCCTGCGGCGAGAAGATCTACCGTGTTGACGGCGAGGTGGCATACCGATGCACAAATTCGTCGTGTCCCGCACAGCTTTCGAGAAATATTATCCATTTTTCATCCCGCGATGCTATGGATATCGAGGGGATGGGTCCCGCAGTCGTCGAGCTTTTGATATCAAACGGTCTTATCAAAACTGTTGCTGATATATACAAGCTGAAATCCGAAGATCTTGTCGGTCTCGACCGCATGGGCAAAAAGTCGGCAGACAACCTTGTTACGGCAATAGAAAAATCAAAATCCCGCGGATTTGCCCGCCTTCTTTATTCGTTTGGTATACGCCAAATCGGTTCAAAGGCAGCGTCATCGATAGCGCAGCATTTTTCCACTATGGAAGCACTATTTGATACAACGGTCGAAGATTTGACTGCTGTCGACGATATCGGACTGATTTCTGCGGAGAATGTAGTTGATTTCTTTTCTCATCCGTCCACCCGTGAGCTGTTTGAATCACTTCGGGAATCGGGTGTTGTATTTGAAGATAAGAGAGAAAAGCTAGGCAATAAATTTGAAGGAATGACCTTCGTGCTCACAGGCACCTTGCCTACAATGAGCCGTAATGAAGCCGAGGCGCTTATCATATCTCACGGCGGCAAATGCTCGTCATCGGTATCAAAAAAGACACGCTACGTCGTGGCAGGTGCCGAGGCAGGCTCAAAACTGACTAAGGCAGAATCACTCGGCGTTGAAATTATCGATGAAGAAACCCTTTTAAAGCTTATAGAACAGTAATCACACCGGTTGAAAAGAGGTGACAGATTGTGATAGATAAAGTTAAAATATACGTTAAAGCCGGAGACGGCGGAAACGGATCGATCAACTTCCACCGTGAAAAATACGTTTCCCACGGCGGTCCCGACGGAGGCGACGGAGGAAAGGGCGGCAACGTGATCGTTCGCATTGCTCCCGGTGAAAGCACTCTCGGCGCTTACAGGTTTACAAAAAAATATATTGCCGAAAACGGTGAAAACGGTAAGGGCGGCAAGATCCATGGCGGAAACGGTAAGGATATTATTCTGCCCGTTCCCGAGGGAACTGTTATTCGCGATGCCGAAAGCGGACTCGTTATAAAGGACATGTCCAACTGCGACGATTTCATCCTTTGTAAGGGCGGACGTGGAGGCTGGGGAAACAGACATTTTGCAACTCCCACAAGACAGATCCCGCGTTTTGCCAAAAACGGAAGTAAGGGTGAGGAGCGTGAGGTAATACTCGAGCTCAAGATGCTTGCGGACGTTGGCATAATCGGTATGCCCAACGTAGGAAAATCAACGTTGCTTTCACGCATTTCTAAAGCAAAGCCGAAGATTGCCGATTACCATTTTACCACTCTTTCTCCCAATCTCGGAGTGGTCGAGCTCGGTGAAGGCCGCAACTTTGTTGCCGCTGATATTCCCGGACTTATTGAGGGGGCATCGGAAGGCGCCGGACTCGGACACGACTTTTTGCGCCATATCGAGAGATGCCGTCTGTTTATCCACGTCGTCGACGTTTCGGGTATGACGGGGCGCGCTCCCATTGAAGATGTCAAGATCATCAATGCAGAGCTTGCATCGTACAACGAATCGCTTGCCGACCGTATGCAGATAATTGCCGCAAACAAGGCGGATATCGGTTACGACGGATATGAGGAATTTGAAAGCTTTGCAAGAGAGCAGGGATGGGATATATTCAAAATTTCCGCCGCTACGGGCGAAGGCGTGCGTGACCTTTTGAATGAGGTTACCGAGCAGCTTCAAAAGCTGCCTCCGCTTACCATATACGAGCCCGAATACGTCGAGGAAAAGGTTGATAAGACCGACCATTCCTTCACCATTCGCCGCGAGAACGATACTTATTATGTCGAAAGCGAATGGCTGTTTGCTGTTATGGGCGGCGTAAACTTCTCTGACCGCGATTCTATGCGCTATTTCCACAGAATTTTGCGCCAGGGCGGTGTAATAGATGCTCTTCGTGAAAAGGGCTGTAAAGAGGGCGATACCGTTTGTATGTACGACCTTGAATTTGATTTTGTTGACTAATCTTTTTATTAAAGAGGTATTATAATGAAAAAACTGATGTTGGGTAACGATGCCGTTGCCCGCGGACTTTACGAGGCCGGATGCAAGCTTGTTTCGAGCTATCCCGGAACTCCTTCCACCGAAATATCCGAAGCTGCCGCAAAGTATGATGAAATTTACGCTGAATGGGCTCCTAATGAAAAGGTAGCACTTGAAGTTGCACTTGGCGCGTCTGTTGCAGGAGGAAGATCCTTTTGCGGTATGAAGCACGTTGGTCTCAACGTTGCCGCCGATCCGCTTTTCATCTGCTCTTATGTAGGTGCAAACGGCGGTATGATCATCGGTGTTGCCGATGACCCCGGAATGCATTCATCGCAAAATGAGCAGGACTCTCGCCACTACGCTATTGCCGCAAAGCTTCCCATGCTTGAACCTTCCGATTCGGGCGAATGCCTTAATTTTGTAAAGGAAGGATACGAGCTGTCCGAAAAATTCGACACTCCCGTTATTCTCCGTATGAACACCAGAGTTTCGCATTCGCAGTCGATCGTTGAACTTAACGACAGAATCGAGAAGGAAACAGTCGAATATACAAAGGACGCGTCGAAGCGCGTCATGATGCCAGCCAACGCCAAGGGACGCCATGTCGTTGTTGAAGAGCATCTCAATCAGCTTCGCGAATATGCTGAAAACTGCCCCTTCAACCGTGTTGAGCTTTCCGAGGGAAGCGAGATCGGTATTATTACCTCCGGTCCTTCCTACGTTTATGCACGAGAGGTTTTCGGCGACAGCGTATCATACCTCAAACTCGGACTTGTAAATCCGCTCCCCGAAAAGCTTATCACCGATTTTGCGGTTAAGCATAAGAGAATTATCGTAATAGAAGAGCTTGACGACGTTATCGAAACACATTGCAAAAAGCTCGGACTCAAAGTTGACGGTAAGAATCTTCTTCCTCTTTGCGGCGAATACTCGCAGGAGATCATTGCAGAAAAGCTTCTTTCAAAGACAGTCGAGTGCGATAGCTTCGATGATATTATCCCCAACCGTCCCCCCGTTCTTTGTCCCGGCTGCCCTCACAGAGGCGTCTTCTATGTTTTCAAAAAGCTTAAGCTTTATGTAAGCGGTGATATCGGATGCTATACACTTGGCGCAGTACCTCCGCTCGGCGGCATGGACACCACTCTCTGCATGGGTGCATCTATCACAGCACTTCACGGATTCAATAAGATCCGTCCGGAAAATGCTTCGAAGTCTGTTGCTGTAATCGGCGACTCCACTTTCATGCATTCGGGTATGACAGGTCTCGTAAACCTTACATACAATAAAGGCAACTCTACTGTTGTCATTGTTGACAACAGTATCACCGGTATGACCGGACATCAGCAGAATCCCTGCACCGGATTCACTCTTAAGGGTGAGCCTGTAAGCGGTATCATGCTTGAAAATATCGCTAAAGCCGCAGGAGTTGACGAAAATCACATTAAGGTATGCGATCCCGGTGATGTTAAAGACTTTGAAAAGATCCTTAAAGATGAGCTTGCATATGACGGTGTTTCCGTTGTTATTGCACGCCGTCCCTGCGCGCTTCTCAAATACGTCAAGCATAATCCGCCCCTTGCGGTTGATGCTGATAAATGTAAATCATGTCGCGCCTGCATGCAGATCGGATGCCCCTGCATCTCTTTTGAAGACGGCAAGGCAAAGATAGATTCGACACTTTGCACCGGATGCGGACTTTGCGAGCAGATGTGCCGCTTTGACGCAATCAAATAAGAGGGAGAAGAAGAGAAATGACTAAAAATATTATGATCGTCGGAGTAGGCGGACAGGGAACATTGCTTGCTTCGAGAATACTCGGTTCTGCACTCCTTTCCATGGGGTACGACGTAAAGGTTTCTGAAGTACACGGAATGAGCCAGAGAGGCGGCTCGGTTGTAACGTACGTTAAATACGGCGAGAGAGTAGATTCGCCCGTTATTTGCCGCGGCGAAGCCGACGTTATCCTTTCGTTTGAACAGCTCGAGGCTGCAAGATGGCTTCCTTATCTGAAAAAAGGAGGTACTCTTGTAACCAACATTCAAAAAATCAATCCCATGCCTGTCATCACCGGCGCTGCGGCATATCCGGAGAATATCACCGAACGTATCTCTGATATGGGCGTTAAGATCGTCGCTGCCGATGCACTTTCCATCGCGCGCGAGGCAGGCAACGAAAAGGCGGTCAATGTAGCGCTTATTGGTATTACAGCAAAATATCTTGGTATATCCGATGATATAATGGAAAATGCCATAAAAGAGTGTGTGCCCGCTAAGTTTGCCGAAATTAATTTGAAGGCGTATGAGCTCGGCTCGTCAGTTAAGTAATTATAATATATTCGTTGGTTATTGATATGAAAAAGCAATTACACTTGATATGTAATTCTCATATTGACCCAATGTGGTTATGGGAATGGGAAGAGGGAGCAGCTGAGGCTGTTTCTACCTTCAGAGTTGCAGCACAGTTCTGCCGTGAATTCGACGGTTTCATTTTCTGCCACAATGAAGCAATCCTCTACAAATGGGTAGAGGAATACGAGCCGGCGCTATTTGCTGAAATACAGCAACTCGTAAAAGAGGGAAAATGGTTTATCATGGGCGGATGGCACCTTCAGCCGGACGGCAATATGCCTTCAGGAGAGGGCTTTATCCGCAATATAATGGCAGGTCGTGAGTATTTTGATTCCAAATTCGGGCGCGAAGCGCGCTCGACTGCCGTAATTAATCTCGACACCTTCGGTCATAGCAGAGGTCTTGTTCAGATATGTGCCAAATCGGGATATAAGAGCTATTTCTTCGTAAGACCGGGATCTCTCCCTCTGCCATCCAATACATTCAAATGGATCGGATATGACGGATCAGAGATAATAGCCGTCCTTGCGCCCGGAGGATACGGCTCGCAGAATAACAAGGGCTTTGATAAGGTCGAGTGGCTGCAAAATGAAGCCATGGGATGTGAGCAATATACAAAATGCTGTATGTGGGGCGTTGGCAACCACGGCGGCGGTCCGTCCAGACACGATCTTATGGCAATTACAGAGAGAATGAAGGCATCTGTCGGAACAGACGTTGAATTAGTTCACTCAACACCCGACGCATTTGTGCAGTATGTCATCGATAGCAAAGCCGAGCTTCCCAGCCACGATAAGCATATTAATTTCACATTTCCCGGATGCTATACAAGCCAGGTACGCATAAAGCAGAGATACAAAAAACTCGAAAATTGGTTCTTTTCTACAGAAAAAATGTGTTCTCAGCTTGCGGCATCATCTGATTTTGTCTATCCTGTCTCCGAACTGAAGGAAGCTATGAACGACATGGTAACCATTCAGTTTCACGATGCGATCCCCGGATCGTCTATTCAGCCGGTTGAGGAGATGTCCCTTCGTCAGCTTGACCATGGACTTGAGATCCTTTCAAGAGTTCGAGCGCGCGCATTTTTTGCTCTCTGCGCAGGCCAGAAAAAAGCTGAGGAGGGCGAAATACCGATCATGTGTTACAATCCTCATCCTTATCCGGTTGAGGGGGATTTCCAATGCGAGTTTAATCTGCAGGCACAAAACCACTCTATTCCTTGGCATATGCCTGAGGTATATCAGAATGGCGTCAGAATTCCTGCTCAGCTTGAGCACGAATACGCAAATATTGCCATAGATTGGCGCAAGCGCGTTATTTTCCACGCGACCTTGGCTCCTATGCAGATAACTCGATTTGATTGCCGAATGCACATAGTAGAAAAGCGACCCACTCCTTGCATTACTGCAACGAACACTCACTATCTTTTTGATAACAGCCGTATGCACGTCGAAATATCGCGTACAACGGGACTTATCGATTTGTGTATCGTCGACGGTAAGAAGATGTTGACTGATAATTCGTGTGTTATTAACGTATTCCAGGATACCCCCGACTCTTGGCTCTGGTTTGACGATCGCTTTGATAAGAAGATCGGAGAATTCAAGCTGATGAGTGATAGTGAGGGAAGTGATTACTCGGCACAGCCCGAAGTTATTCCCTCTGTTCGCGTTATCGAGGACGGTGACGTCCGTACGGTAATTGAATCTGTGTTTGAATACGGCAGAAGCGGAGCGTATATACGCTATTATCTGTCAAAGCAATCAAATTCAATTGATTTAAAGATCCGCATTCAAAATTCCGACAAAAAGAAGATGTTCAAGCTTGCTATTCCTTTTGTATCTGAGAATATGAATGCAGTCGCAGAGGTTGCCTACGGCGAGGAACGAATAACCGATGAGGGAAAGGAAAATCCGTCGCAAAGCTATATCAGACTCTCAGATTCTGATGTAAGTATGGCATTTTATAAGCGGGGCATGTACGGCGTTTCTATAACGGATAGCGCGCTTCAGTTCTCACTTATGCGTTCGGTTGGATATTCAACGCATCCTATTGAAGGACGTCCGCTCGTGCCTACTGACAGGCACAATGATTGGCAGGAGCAGGGTGAACGAGACTTTGAACTGCGTATCGTATTTGGCGAATGCAAAACATCTGACGCTGTAGAGGCTCAAAAGTTCAATGAGGAGCCAATGATTCTTTCATTCTTCCCAAGCGGAAGCGATGCTCCCAAATTTGCACCGATGATTGCCCTTGATAATGAAATGATAGAGATGAGTGCTCTAAAGATGGCTGAAAGCGGAAAAGGCTTTCTTGTCAGACTTTTCAATCCAACGTCAGAGTCGGCTAAGTGCACAGTCAGATCAGAACTGTTCGGTATAGAGGAAGTGATGACGTTTGGCAAATATGAGGTCAAATCGTTTATCATATCGAACAGCGGAATAGAATTCTGCAATATGATTGAAGAATAAAACATAAAAACGGTCTTAATACTCAGTTCTTTTAAGGACAGTTTTGATAAAATAAGTATTGGAACTATATATTTAAGCAAATGCGAAACTGGAATAAAATAGATTTATAAGAATTTGGCAGAGGAGAGTTTTATGAAAAGAAATCAGTTTTTCGACCTCATTATGACCGTTTGTAACTGGGATGCATCGGGAGATGACCCAAAAGTGTTGCTCCCCTTGATAGAGTATTTGTCTCACCAATCAGATGAAACAATATTTTCCTTTGACGAGATTATGGCAGAGTTGCTATATGAATTGGACACCAGAAAAAATTTTGAAAAAGCTTGCAAATTCGATACTCACAGTGATGATACTTTTCTTTATTCGCGATGCGTTGCTTTGATTAACGGAGAGGAATATTACAAAAGGGTTAAAACAGGAGATATTTGTAACCTGTGGAAGATGGAATTTGAAGCAATTTTGTATGTTCCTATGTTAGCGTGGGGGAAAAAGCATGGTAAATCTCCTGACGACTATTCATATCGCACTGTAAAATCATATGAGACCGGAAGTAATCTCGATGGGTGGAGATATTACTAAATTCTAATTTTAGAAAAAAGTAGGTACTACTAAAAGGCTCCTTTTACACAAGGGAGCCTTATTTTTGTCCCCCTAAAGTCCGTCTGTTTTCTTGACAAGCACTGCTTTTGTGTCCACAAATGCAAAATACGGCACACCTCTTTTGAGATATACCGTATTCTTTAAAAACTGACCTTTAGAGTACGACTCTAAAGACCGTTTTTTGTTTTGCATTTTATTTTGCATTGATCTTGCTTTCGATAACGTCAAGCGCTTTTTCCATATAATCGTTGTCCATCAGCTCAAGCATACCCTTGTCGCAAAGGGAAGCTACACGGGGATCGATCGGGATGCGAGCAAGAACGTCAAGATCGAGGGATTTTGCAACACTTTCGATCTTGCTTTCGCCGAATACACTGATTTCCTTGCCGCAGTCGGGACACTTGATGTAGCTCATGTTTTCAACGATACCGAGCACGGGAATATTCATCATGTTTGCCATGTGATACGCTTTTTCGACGATCATGGATACGAGATCCTGAGGTGTGGTTACGATTACAATACCGTCGAGAGGGAGGGACTGGAAGACGGTAAGCGGTACATCACCCGTTCCGGGAGGCATATCAACATACATATAATCAACGTCGTCCCATATACAATCTGTCCAGAACTGCTTAACGGTTCCGGCAATTACCGGGCCTCTCCAGACTACGGGTTGGGTGTCTTTTTCCAAAAGAAGGTTGACAGACATAACCTTAATTCCGGTTTTGGACTGAAGGGGATACATATATGTGCCATCGCCGGTAACATCGCCCTTTACACCGAGAATTCTCGGAATGGAGGGACCTGTCATATCGGCGTCGAGAACGGCGGTTTTGTTGCCGCGGCGTGCGGAAAGTACCGAAAGCATAGAGGAAACAAGCGATTTGCCAACGCCGCCTTTTCCGCTTACAATACCGATAACGTGCTTAACATTGGATAAAGGATTCATAGGCGCGAGTAAGCTCTTGGGATCGCGCGATGAACAGTTGGCAGAGCAGGTAGAACAGTTATGAGTGCATTCCTCTGCCTGATTTGTGTTGCGATTTTCAGCCATTTTGGTTTTATATTCCTTTCAGAGTGTCATATATCGAATATCTTAACATCAATATACTATTTTATTATATTATACAACCTAATATTCACAAAAAATTATGTAAAATTATTAATAAATGATTAATTTTTGCCCAAAGGTATGGTAATTGTGCCGGACATATAGTATAATATATAAGACGCAACAAAATGTTAATAAATTGTGTTATATAAAACAAAGGGAGGAAACATCGCAAAATGAAAAAGAAACCGACAACCGTTGTATTTAACGGAACTGCAGAGCAGGAAAGCGCGCTTCTTGCGGTTATCGAAAAGTATCGCGGAGTTAAAGGCTCAATGATCCCGATTCTTCAGCAAGCGCAGGATATCTACGGATATCTGCCTTATGAGGTTCAGAAGATTGTATCCGATAAGACCGGCGTATCTCTTGAAGAGATATACGGAATTGTTTCGTTTTATTCCCAGTTCAAGCTCAATCCCGACGGAAAAGTTGCAATTTCCGTTTGTCTTGGAACTGCATGCTATGTTAAAGGTTCCCAGGGCGTACTCGACCGCATTTCTCAGAAATTGAATGTTGAGGTAGGAGGAACTTCTCCCGATGGTAAGTATTCGCTTGCCGCTACACGCTGTGTAGGTGCTTGCGGACTTGCTCCCGTCATGACTATCAACGAAGATGTCTATGGCCGCGTCAGACTTGACGAGGTCGATGATATTCTCGAAAAGTATTGAGCGGAGGTATACATAACATGAAAACATTAGCTGAGATCACCGCCATAAGAGATGAAAAGAAGGCGTATTTGACTTCTAAAAAAGCAAGAATTGTAGTCGGTATGGCTACCTGCGGTATAGCTGCAGGCGCAGCCCCCGTACTCGAGGCAATAGAAAAGGCCCTCGCTGCATCGGGCAGAGCAGATGAATTTATCGTCGAGCAGACCGGCTGTGTCGGTATGTGTCAGTATGAGCCGATCGTTGAAGTTTATGACGAATTGGGCAGAACCACATACGTTAAGATGGATGCCGACAAGGCAGCTGCAGTAGTTTCCGGTCATCTGCTTGCCGGTGAGATTGTGACAGAGTTCACTATCGGTGCCGCCAATGGTGAAGGTGTTACCAACCTTGCCGATACACAGTTCTATAAGCCCCAAATGAGAGTCGCACTTCGCAACTGCGGCTTTATCAATCCCGAAGATATTGATGAGTATATCGCGCAGGACGGTTATCAGGCACTCGCAAAGGTGCTTCAGACTATGGCTCCCGCAGACGTAATTTCCACAAT
>JAZSMZ010000118.1:0-14274 GCA_045536155.1 Eubacteriales bacterium | reverse complement strand
GGACAGCGTCAGCTTCTCTCCTTTGCCCGCACCATAATTCATAAGCCCGAGATAATGATCCTCGATGAGGCAACGGCCAATATCGACACCGAAACCGAGGTGCTCATTCAGGAATCGCTCGAAAAGATGATGAACATCGGTACGATGCTCATCGTCGCTCACCGCCTTTCCACTATCCGCAATGCCGACAACATCATTTTGCTGTCGCACGGCGAGATAATCGAGCAGGGAAGCCACACCGAGCTGCTCGAAAAGAAGGGCAAATACTACGAGCTCTATATGTTCCAGCAGGATAAAGAGAGATTAAAGCAGAGCGTTCGCTGATCTCAAGCAAAAAATCCTCCCGATCAGGGAGGATTTTTTATATGCATTAAATTTATTCAGTGCCGAAAAGCACTTTTTTGAAAAGCAAGGCTGTCTTTTCCGTGCCGATGTTCTTTTTAAAAACATCGGTGGAGGGGCCACCCTTTTCGAGCAGACCGTGAACGTAATTCTGAGAGAGGGAGAGCTTTCTTTCCTTGTCGGAAACGTCTGGCGCATCTGACGTGAGATAGGCCTTGAAATGCTCAAGAGTAAGCTTATCAAAATCGCCGCTTTGAGCCTTTTTACCCTTTTTCGAAATGCTTTGGTGCAGCCTGATGTCGTCGTACCAATGCTCTCCCGGGTCGCGCTCGGCGAGATGTGTAAAATTCGCTTTTACCGAGTCGAGTGCGGAAAGATCGAGAGGACTTGTCAGGGTGTCGTAAAGCTCAACGATCAAAGTGTCGTTTCCCATCGCGTATATGCGATCGTAGGAGTAGAGGGGAAGGTCTTTTTCTTTGGGCACGATCATAAGAGTGTCCATTTTCATAAGACCCAAAAATCCGCTCGCTTTCATGAGTGAAATGTGACCCAGATCGGGAGCGTCAAACGCTTTTATTGAGAATTTCATTCCTCCTACCTTCATCGATGCAAATTCGCCCGCATCCATCTCGGTAAGAGAATATTCTCCCTTCAAAATGTCTAAAAGTCGGTCTGTCATGCCTTTTCACCGTCACGCAGAGTGAGATTCTTCAGCCCGTTCTTGTGGAGCAATACTGCGCCGATAAGAAGAGTACCCTGTCCGACGATGTTCACACCCTCGGCAATCCAGTTCATAGAAGCCTCGGCGAAATTTTGGCTCGACAGATATCCCATACACAGCGAGCATACAAAAGAGAGTGCGAAGAGTGCGATCAGGTACCCCTTTTTTAGTTTTGCCGAAAGTATGCAGAGCACAACGTCCATAATGCCGAGTCCGGCAACCATGAGCGAAACGAAAACGAAAGTTCCGCTGAAAACGGGAGGAACGGCAGCCAGGAGTGATGCCTTCGACTGCTTTTTTACGAGCATGGCAAGTATGCCTATTCCCGCAAGCAGAAAACCAATCGATTGGACGGGGAAGAACATGTGGTCAAGCGCTTCAAAATTGCAGGCGTTTGCCGCGTATAAAAG
This sequence comes from Eubacteriales bacterium, assembly GCA_045536155.1. Taxonomy (GTDB): domain Bacteria; phylum Bacillota; class Clostridia; order Oscillospirales; family CAG-272; genus JAZQNC01. The sequence goes on along the minus strand of JAZSMZ010000118.1, from coordinate 12,801 downwards.
CTTCCATGTGGCTTTGAGAGCACCCGCGATCGTGACGTCGATAACGCCCGCAGAGAAGAGTGCGAAGGCACCCTTGCTCATCTTGTTGTAAAGATCGCGCATGAGTATAACAGAAGCGATTGCGAAAAAGATTACCGGTATGTAATCAACGAGGGCCATCGGGATCGAAAAATCGTTCATCTCGGTCTCCTTATCTTACTGTTTTTTGTTTAAATGGTATATGGGGAGCAGGGGAATGATTATGGGAGTCTTGTCGGCGTAGGCGTTGTATTCCTCGTTTTCGCCGTAGCGTGCCATCTGACGCTTTTCAAGACGCTGCGCGCCGTTGAACATGATGTAGACGATGCAGATGTATGCCAAAACTGCGGTTATCCACTGTCCTACAGTGAGATATGCGGTAATACCGCTTACGAAAACGCCGGTCCAGAAGAGGATCTCGCCAAGGTAGTTGGGGCAGCGGCACATCTTGTAAAGACCCTTGGTTGCAACCATGTCGGGTCTTTCTTTCTTCTGCGCGGACTTCTGCTTGTCGGCGATCGATTCTAAAACAAGGCCGAATACCGAGATGGCAAAGCCTATAACGGGAAGGATATAGTCGGTAGAAGAATTGGTGTATCTGAAGAGCATGGGACTTACCTGTGCAACGTAGAGAACGGCAACAGATACCCAGATCGCAACGAGAACGAAGACGGGCATCTTCTTTTCGTCGTTCTTTGCCAAAGTGTCCTTTGCAACGTCGGTCTTTTTGAAGGTGACGTTTTTGAATTCGCGGATAAGCAAGAATCCCGAAAGACGTGCGCCGTATGCAATAAAGAGGGCGGTCTCAACGAGAATTATCCAAAGAGGAGTTTCGGTGGGATTGATAAGGTACATTACGAGGATTGCAATACCTCCGCCGGCAACGGCAAAGCCGTATCCGATGGAAAGGAAGTAGACAAACTTATAAAAACCTACAGCGCACAAAACAGCGCAGACGGCCAAAAGAATTCCCAAAAGTGACCAAGGCATATTACTTTACCTCCTTGCCGAAATAGCTCTTTATATATTCACCAAAGCTCTTTTCACCGACGATGGTATCACCGACGAGGTCGTGGGAAAGAGTCCATTTGGAGAAGAGTATGATATCGTGCTTGCCTGCCTTTTTGATCTTAGGAAGATTTGCGAGAATGCCGAACAGCCAGATGGGCGCCCACTTGATCTTGAGGGGCTTTTCTGCTGCATCAAAGCACATTTTAGCCATCTCTTCGTAGGTGTAGGTCTCCTTGCCGCCGACGTTGTAAGTTACGTTGGTGTCGTTCATATGGTCTACTATGAAACGGGCAAAATCAGGGCAGTCGACAACGTTTGCCTTAACGCCGCCAAATCCCTTGAGAAGCTGCATTTCGCCCTTGTCGACGTAGGGCTTGAATACCTTTGCTATATCGTAGAAATATCCGGTGGGACGGTAGATGACAAAGTCCATCTCCTGCTTTTTGATCTCTTCTTCAACGAGGTATTTTGCATGGAGCATAGGAACATTTTCAGCACCCTTTTCATCGCAGGAGATAACAGAAATGTAGTTGAATTTCTTAACCCCCGCCTTTTTTGCTTCTGCGTAAAGATTCATGTTGCCCTTGTAGTCGATGTCGTAGGACGTGACCTTTGTAGACGCTCCGGTGAGTCCGACTGTGGTGATCACAACGTCCGCACCGTCGCAAAGACCGTTCATCGTTTCGGGGTTTGTCGCATCAATAGATTTAAAGGTGTATTTGCCCTCGCAGCCTTCAACTGCATTTTCGCGAAGGTCGGCGGCAATTACCTCGTGTCCGTCGGCACAGAGGCATTTGAGTATTTCGGCGCCAAGATTACCAAAAGCGCCAGCAAGTACAACTTTCATTTTGAAAACTCCTTTATGTCTTATTTTTTATTTTTTTCTTTAGCGCGCTTGTCGTTGATTATCTGCATATGTTCAGCGGTGATGAGAGTAACATCATTTTCCTTTGCCCAGGACACGCATCCTTTGAGGACAACGGAAAGGAAAACTCTCGGTACACCGAGGATTGTCATAAGTGCTTCGTCTGTGAATTTGACGGTATCGTCTGCGCGGTCGGCGGCATATCTGACCGATTCGAGCGATGCCTGACGCATCTGGAGAAGCTCTGCGCGCATTTTTGTCTTTCTGTGGAACCAGAAATTCTTGGAATCGCGGTAACCGTAATCAACGGGGAGAGCGGGGAAATCCTTTGCGCGTACTCCGTTGATTATTGCGTCGCTGTATTTCTTTTTCATGAGTATCTTGTCGATGCGGAGTATAAAATGTGCACCGAATTTGCTTGTGATGCCGTTGAAATCGTGATAGGGACCTTCATATCCGTTAAGCTCGCCTGCTGTATCCTTGTCGGCGCCGTCAAGCTCACGCATCCATGTACATTCGATCGCTTCTATAGCGTCGGTGAGCACCATGGGACGAGCTTCGCCGGTCTCTTCCTCGTTAATGCTCTTTTCAAGCTTGAAATTGCACTTGGGCATTTTTTCCTCGGGCTTGTCACCGGGCCAGGAAAGCTTTACCGCTTCCTTGAAGGTGGAGGGCTTGTCGTCGATGAAGTTAAGGGTGCACTTGCCGTTGCGCAGTATGTTTTGCGCGGTGTTCGACGAGTTGCGGCAGCAAAGAAGCATTGCATAGTAGTCTTTGCCTGCAACGTAGTAGGGCTGAACGAGAGAATAGGGTCCGAGGTTCGTCGAACCGTCCTCGCACAGTGTCGAGATAATGACGGTGGGCATCGGGAAAAACAGAGATGTCTGATAGAAATTGTCCACGATGCGGAGATTTTCAAAGCTGCTCATAATCTGTACTCCTTTATATTTTAAATTAATTTTTCAAGCAACGGATATACTGTGTCAAACTCTTTGCCTTCAACCGACCAGGCAATGAGTGATTCGGAGATAAACTGTGATGTAAAAACCGCATTATCGACCTTTCTCTGCTTGCAGAGAGGCAGGATAATAAAAGCGATCTGGTCGCGAAGCAGTCGGTGACGGTTTGAAAATGAGGTGGATGCCAGCTTCATAGCATTTTCATCACTGAAAAGCTTTTCGTTTTCTTTTGTAAAGCTGCAAATCGAATCGTATATCCCGTGAAAAAGGCAATAAGGATCGCCTGTGTCAAAGGAATGAAGCTTTGCAAGATGCATTTTCCACTCTTCATACAGTACGCTTCCGATAAGCATTTCCTTCGATTTGAAGTAGTTGTATACCGTTCCGACACCGAGCGAGCATGCGCTTGCGATCGAACGTATGGTGATATCCGAGTATGCGCGTTCCGTCATCTGCTTTTTTGCTTCCGTAAGAAGCTGATCACGGATATTTTCGATGATTTTCGGCATTATTTGGATCCTTTCGCTGCGAAAAAAAAGGTGATGTATGTTTTATATGAACACGTTCATTTAAATTATATATCACCGACGGCGCCATGTCAATAGATTTAACAGCCAACGATGGAGTAATTATGTGTTTTTTGTGCACTTTATGGGAACAATAGATGAGAATTGCTGTCATAAGATTGGGAAATTAACATTTTGCTCATGTATGTTCACTCGTTGTCTATTGACATAATTACTGTTAAATTATATAATTTAATAGTATTAGTGTAAAATGCGGTTATTATGTGTTATATTTCCGCTGAGTCACAAAAACGATGAAAGGTGTTTAAATATGGCTTTCTATCTTCACGGAATTAAAACTCCGCACAGGAAAAATACAATAAAGCAGCCGACCGTGCGTATGACTGCGCCCGAAAGCGTGACAATTCCCATGGTCATGCATATCGGACGCCCCGCGATTCCCGCGGTCAGCGTAGGCGATACTGTCAAGGTGGGTACAAAGATAGCAAACGCAGACGGCAAGATATCATCGAATATCTATTCGAGTGTGTCGGGCAAGGTCACAAAATCTGTCGAGTATCTTCAGTACAACGGCGAAACCACAACGGCGCTCGTAATCGAATCGGACGGCGAGATGGCAATTGATGAATCGATCTGTCCGCCTTCGGTGAACAGCAGAGAAGAATTGATAGCCGCTTTGATCGAAAGCGGTATCGTTGGACTCGGCGGTGCAGGATTTCCCACTAACGTTAAGCTTGACGTTGATCCCGAGCGTATCGAGTATCTTATCATCAACGGTGCCGAGTGCGAGCCTTACGTTACAAGTGACACCGTGACAATGCTCACGCGAGGCGACGACATGGCATATGCCCTTCGCGAGCTTTGCCGCATCATGGGTATAAAAAACGTAATTATCGGTATCGAAAACAACAAAAAGGATGCGATTAAGGCCATGCGCGAAATGGCTGAATCGGTAAATGAGTGCCTAGTCAGCGTAAAAGCGCTTCCCGCACTCTATCCGCAGGGCGGTGAGAAGGTGCTGATCTATCATACCACCTCCCGTAAGGTGCCCGCCGGAAAGCTTCCCATCGACGTTGGATGTATCGTGCTTAACTGTACTACTCTTGCTTCTATCGGATCATATCTCAAGACCGGCATGCCTCTTGTCGAAAAGTGCGTGACTGTCGACGGCGGTGCTGTAAAGAATCCGCAAAACGTCATCGCGCCCATAGGCACACGAATCGAGGATCTGTTTGCGTTCTGCGGCGGACTTGACGAAGACGTTGCCAAGATCATCTCTGGCGGACCCATGATGGGTGTTACGATGCCGGATGCATCATATCCGATTGTTAAAAATACGAACGCGGTTCTCGCTCTTACCGCAAAGGAAGCGAAGCTGCCTCGTGAAACGGCCTGTATCCGCTGCGGTAATTGCACGAACACCTGTCCTTTCGGACTCGCTCCTGCATCTATTGCCTCCGCTTATGGCAAAAACGACACCGCTGAGCTTCGCGCGTTGTCGGTGGAAACTTGCATGGAATGCGGATGCTGCAGCTTCGTTTGCCCCGCAAACCGTCCGTTGGTACAGATGAATAAGCTTTCAAAGCAGCTTTTAAAAGAAGAAGAGAAGAAGGAGGGAGCAAAAAAGTGAATTCATTGACTAAAGTAATGATCTCGCCGCATATTCACAGCGGCAACTCCACATCGGGCATCATGCGCGATGTGCTGATAGCGCTTCTTCCCGCAACTGTTGCCGGTATTGTGATATTCGGCCGTCTTGCCATTCTGCCAATAGTTGTATGTATGGCAAGCTGTATACTCTTTGAAGCTCTTTTTAATATCATAACCAGGAAAAAACAGACTATAGGGGATCTGTCTGCCGCTGTTACCGGACTTCTTTTGGCATTGAATCTTCCTGCAAATGTACCGGTATGGCAGTGTGTTGTTGGATCGCTTTTCGCAATCGTAGTTGTAAAATGTCTTTTCGGGGGCATTGGAAATAATCTCGTTAATCCCGCAATTACTGCGAGAGTATTCATGATCGTTGCATTTGAATCGATGGCTGTATCGGCTTCTCCTGTTGATTCCGTAGCAAGCGCAACTCCCCTTGCCGCTGAAAAAATGCCCACTCTTACCACTCTCTTTTTCGGTAATTACGGCGGAGCAATCGGTGAGACCTGCACGCTGGCGCTCCTTATCGGATTTGCATATCTGCTTATTCGCCGTGTCATCACATGGCATATTCCCACTGTATTTATTGGTACGGTGTTCGTTTTCTCCCTTTTCATGGAAGGCTTCGATGCGATCGCCGCACTCAGTATGGTAATGGCGGGCAGTGTGTTTATCGGTGCTATCTTTATGGCCACCGACTACGTTACCTCTCCCTCGACATCTTGGGGCAAGGTTATCTTCGCTGTCGGCGCCGGCCTTCTCACCTGCCTTATCCGCTATTTCGGAACGTATCCCGAGGGAGTATCGTTTGCAATTTTGTTTATGAACATACTTACTCCGTATATCGATCGCTGGACTCGACACCGTGTGTTTGCGAAGGGAGGGGTTAAGGCATGAAGCAGAGTATAAAGAACCTTGCCGTTTTCGTTTGCATTTGCACTGTTATGACCCTTCTTCTGGCCGTTACAAATTCAATAACCGCTCCCATTATCGAAAAAAATCAAAGTGATTCTGCCAATGCGGCTCTCCTTGAGGTTTTGCCCGAAGGCAAGGATTTCGAGCAGATCGTCATTGAAGAATACACACTCCCCGCGACGGTAAATGAAGTCTACCGCGAAACGTCGGGCGGCGGATACGTTGTAAAGCTTATCACATCAGGCTACGGCAGTGATCTTGTGATAATGTGCGGTGTTGACGCAAACAACGTTGTTCGCGGTGCTGTCTGCCTTTCTTCCAACGAAACACTTGGCAAAGAAAAGTTTTTTGGCGACAATTTCAAGGGCAAGGATGCCGAGGGTGTCGATGCCGTTGATACGATCGGCGGTGCAACAAAGACCACCGAGGCATATAAGGACGCCGTTAAGGACGCTCTGAATACGGTAATAATTCTCGGCGGCGGAAACGTTGATATCCGCACCGAAGAAGAAATACTCGCCGACAATCTCGCAGCCGCTCTGCCCGCAGGAGAGGGCAAATTTGAAAAGCTCTTCATGACCGAACTTGTTGAAAATGTTGACGCTGTATATGCCGCCGAAAACTCAAGCGGATACGTGTTTGTGATCGGCGAACAGTTCGTCGGTGTTCTGTCCGACGGAACAGCAGTTACCGAAGGCATTGATAATGCACAGACATTTGCCGATGCCGTTGCGCTGATTAAATCTTCTGTAATCGAAGATATTGATCTTTCGGAATATCCTGACCTGACAAAGACGGTAGTATCGGCGAAAAAGACTGCTTCTGGCAACTTCATCGTCGAAACGAAGGGCGCTGGATACGGAATCAAGGGCGGAAATGAATATCATCCCGCTTCGGACGAATATATCATCGTGCGCACTTCAATGACCGCCGACGGAAGGATCATCGACTGTCTTACCGTATCCGAAGGCGAGACCGACGGACTTGGCGATGCCTGCGCAGATGCAAGTTTCTACGGTCAGTTTGTAGGAAAAACCCAGGATAATTATACCGAGATAGACGCGATCGCAGGCGCGACTCTGACAACCAACGGATATAAGCAGGCGATAGAGCGCGCTTATGCCGCCGTTGAAATTTTGAAGGGAGGGGAACAGTAATGAGTAAGAAAAGCTCACTTTCGGTGCTCACTAACGGAATATTGAAAGAAAACCCCACCTTGGTGCTCATTTTGGGTACCTGCCCCACTCTCGCTACCACAACGACCGTAACCGGTGCGCTTGGCATGGGCCTCGCCGCATTGGTAGTTTTGGTGTGCTCGAATATTTTCATTTCGCTTCTTCGCAAGATAATCCCGGAAAGCATGCGTATTCCTTGCTATATCGTGATCATCGCAGGCTTTGTAACAATAGTTAAAATGATTGTTCAGGCATTTTTCCCCGATCTTTATGCAACACTTGGCGTGTACCTTGATCTTATTACGGTAAACTGCATCATTTTGGGTCGTGCCGAGATGTTTGCAAACAAGAATCCGGTAATTGCATCCGCACTCGACGGAATCGGTATGGGACTCGGATTTATCATAGCGCTCGGAGCAATGGCAACGATTCGAGAAGTGTTCGGAGCCGCTTCCTTTGCGGAAATCGCGATCCCCTTTATGGAAGATTATAAAATATCATTCTTGGCAAAAGCGCCCGGCGGACTTTTGGTATACGGACTGCTCATTGCCCTCGTTTATGCCGTAACCAAGGGCAAATCCCCCAAGAAAACATCTTTCGGATGCGACAGTTGTCCCAACGCAGACAGCTGCAGAATAGAATCTTGTTCAAAGAAGGAGGCTGAGTGCTGATGGATTTCAAAGTGCTTATTGTAATTCTTTTATCGGCAGTATTTGTCGATAACTACGTGCTCTGCCGCTTCCTCGGCATATGTCCTTTCCTCGGAGTATCCAAAAAGTTTGATCAGGCATCGGGCATGGGTATTGCGGTTACCGTCGTTATGCTCCTTGCTACCGCTGTTACCTGGCCCATTCAGCATTTCGTGCTCAATACGCTCAACATGGGCTATCTGCAGAACATCGTATTCATTCTCGTTATTGCAACTCTCGTGCAGATCCTCGAAATGCTTCTTAAAAAGCTTTCGCCCGCCCTCTATAAGGGTCTCGGCGTGTATCTGCCCCTCATCACCACAAATTGCGCAGTTCTCGGCGTAACGATAAACAATATCCTCGACGGATACAATTTTATCGAATCTATGGCCAGCACTCTCGGATGCGGACTCGGATTTTTATTGGCAATGGTGCTCTTTTCGGGTTTGCGTTCGCGTATCAACGAAACAAATATTCCTGCACCCTTCCGCGGACTTGCGGCAACTCTGATCGCTGCTTCCTTTATCTCACTGGCATTTATGGGATTCGGCGGAATTGTTGAAAACATCTTTGCGTGACGGGGTGAGAATATGGAAATTTTAACTGCATTTATTTTCATGCTCGCCGTATCGTTGACGGCAGGAATTTTACTCCTTGTTTTTTCCCACCTTTTTGCTGTTGAAAAAAATCCCGTCGAAAAGAAGGTCCGCGAATGCCTGCCCGGCATTAACTGCGGCGCTTGCGGATACAAGGGCTGTGATGACTATGCATCTGCCCTGGCGGAGGGTGACGAGAAAAAGGCTAATCTTTGCGTGCCGGGCACACAAACTGTTGCCGACAGCATAAGCGAGATACTCGGAATCGAAAAGGTTCAGGTTGAGGACGTTGTTGCCTACGTTGCCTGCAACGGTAACTGCGATTCGGTCACTTCCACTGCTGTTTATTCGGGCGTTGAGACCTGCCGTGCCGCATCCATGCTTTACGGCGGAACAAAATCATGCCGATTCGGCTGTCTCGGATTCGGCGATTGCGCATTCGTCTGCCCGTCCGATGCGATATGCATCGTTGACGGTATTGCACACGTTGACACTTCCCGATGCATCGGATGCGGACTTTGCAAAAATGCCTGCCCCAAGCAGATCATCGTTATGCTTCCCCAGGAATCGAGCGTTGCAGTAATGTGCAGCAACAAGCAAAAGGGTGCTCTTGCACGTCAGGCATGCAAAAACGCTTGCATTGCCTGCAAAAAGTGTGAAAAAGAGTGTCCGAGCGGTGCTATCACAGTTGTCGATAATCTTGCAGAGATCGATTACGATAAGTGTACCGGATGCCGCGCTTGTGTTGGTGTTTGCCCTACGGGTTGTCTTAAGAAGGTAAGTTTTCCCGATCTGCCCGAAGGATATGATGTAAAAGCGCTCGGTGACTGATGTGAAAGATCAAATCAGCAAGGGCAGAAGCAGATTTCGAAACGATATTATCTTTATTGCAGCTGTTGTATTTCTCGCGGTGCTTGGTGCGGTTTATCTGTTTTTCTTTCGTGCTGAGGGAGACGTTGTCCGTGTTACGGTCAACGGCGAGCTTTATGCAGAATATTCACTGTCGGAAAATATATCGGAAGATATAAGAACGGGCGAGAACAGCAATTTTCTCATTATCAAAGACGGACGGGCGTATATCGAGAGCGCAAGCTGTCCCGACGGCATCTGCGTAAACCATCATCCGATATTCCGCGATGGCGAGAGCATTGTTTGTCTGCCCAATAAGGTCGTTGTTACAGTCACGATCGGTGACGAAAGCGACAAAGTTGACATCGTTGCGTAGAGGTGGCTTGCTATGGGCAAAAAAACAAAACAGATCGCAATGCTCGGTCTGTGCACTGCGTTGGCGATGGTATTGGCTTACGCCGAGATGCTTATACAGCCGTTGTTTCCGACTATTCCCGGAATCAAGATGGGATTACCCAATGTGATAATCGTCTTTTTGCTGTATCGCATGGGCGCTGTTTCTGCTGTCGGGGTTTCCCTTATGCGCATATTTCTCGTAAGCATACTTTTCGGCAATTCAATGGCGTTTATCTACAGCCTGGCAGGAGGTATACTCAGCCTTGCTGTCATGATCGTTCTGAAACGCCTGAATTTCATGTCGGCGCTCGGCGTGAGTGTTGCCGGAGGCGTGACGCACAACATAGGTCAGATTTTAATGGCAATGCTGCTTTTGGAAACGGCAGAGCTTGGCTATTATCTTGTGGTTTTGACCGTCACGGGAACGATTGCCGGCATAGTTGTCGGTCTTTGCGGATCAATTTTGATAAAGAAGATACCGCAAAAGCTGTTTTGATGTATAAAAGGCCGGCTTTGGGATAAATAACTGTTGACAAGTCAACGGTTATATGTTACAATCACGTGTGAACATTTGAGGATTTTATCAAAATAAATATTAGTTTTACAGGAGATATTATGAAAAAGATTTTGACACTTGCACTTTGCATTCTTATGGTGTTAACTGCAACTCTCGTCAGCTGCAATAATGCCGCTACCGTTAAGTTCGGCGCAGGCATTTATGTAAGTACCCCTACCGTCACCGATGCCGGTGAAGACAATGACGGTTCCGGTAAAGTTGATGTTACCGTTGCCGCTGTTACCGTTGATGCTGACGGTAAGATAGCAGCTTGCGATCTTGATACCGCAAGCAATACCGTTAAATTCACCGCTGATGGCAAAGCAGTTGCCGGTGAATTCAAGACCAAGTACGAGCAGGGCGCTTCCTATAACATGGTAGCATACGGCGGAGCCAACAGAGAATGGTTCGAGCAGGCTGATGCCTTCGAAGCTCTCATCGTCGGCAAGACTCTTGACGAGGTTAAGGCTCTCGTTGCCGCAGATAACAAGGGTAACGACGAAGTTGTTGCCGCAGGCTGCACCATTATGATCCATGAATTTGTAAACGCTATTGAAAAGGCATACAATGCCGCCAACACCGAGATCAGCGATAAGGCTGCTCTCAAGGTAAGCGTTGCAACCGAGCAGACCCTTACCGATGCAACCGAGGAAATAGAAGGCAACAATAAGATCGCAGTTAACGTATTCGCAGGTGCATACGATGCAGAAGGCAAAGTTGTTGCAGCTTCCAGCGACTGTGTAGAAGTTTCCTTTACCTTCGATATGACCGGCGTTTCTACTCTTGATACCGCCAAGGCTGTTCTTTCCAAGAAGGAGCAGGGTACAAGCTACGGTATGGTTGCGTACGGCGGAGCCGCTAAGGAATGGTTCGAGCAGGCAGCAGCATTTGATGCAGCTTGTATCGGCAAGACCAAGGCAGAGATCGCTTCTCTCCTTGCTGCTGACGGCTACCACGGAGTTGATGAGCTTATGAGTGCAGGCTGCACCATCGGTGTAACCGGCTTTATCATGGCTGCCACCAAGTAATCAAAACAACAAACGAATATTTGAGCAAAAAAGGAGATTCGTCTCCTTTTTTGTGTAATTTATGATTATGAAAAACAGATTACAATGCATATTGCTTGCATTTTCTCTTGTCGTCAGCTCGGCGCTTTTTTCCTGCAATACGAAGACGGCAAAAAATAAATATACCGCTTATTCGATGGACTGTTTCGACACCGTGATAACGATTGTCGGATACGAAGAGACCGAAGAGGAGTTCAATGCCGTATCCGACGAGATATTGGCACTGTTTGAGGAATACCATCGGCTTTATACCATTTATCACCGCTTTGACGGGATGGAAAATATCTGTACGGTAAACGATATCTATGATGGCGAACATCGTACGGTAAATGTTGATAAGCGCATTATCGATATGCTTCTTTTCGCCAAAGAGATGTATAATACCACCAACGGCACGGTGAACGTGGCGATGGGAAGCGTGCTCACTCTTTGGCATAACTACCGCGTGCTTGGATCGGACGATCCCGCATCGGCCTCCCTTCCTCCCATGGATAAGCTTTTGGCTGCATCGGAGCATACCGATATCGATAAAATGGTGATAGATGCCGAAAAGGGAAGTGTTACACTTACCGATCCTCAGATGAAGCTTGACGTTGGCGCTGTCGCAAAAGGATACGCCACAGAATGCATAGCACGCCATCTGGAGACGCAGGGTATCACCGGATATATTCTCAACGTAGGCGGCAATATACGCGCTGTGGGGGCAAAAGCAGACGGCGAAAGCTGGACTGTCGGGATAGAAAATCCGAACGGCGGAGATTACCTCGAATACCTGAATATAAACGGGCAATCGGTCGTTACAAGCGGATCGTATCAAAGATATTATTACGTTGATGGCAAGGCATACCATCATATCATCCACCCCGATACTCTTATGCCTGCAGAGAACTTTGTTTCGGTGTCGGTAATATGCAAGGATTCGGGATTTGGCGACGCCATGTCAACAGCCCTTTTCTGTCTTTCACTTGAAGAGGGAATTGAAATGGTCGAGTCGATAAGCGGACTTGAAGCGATGTGGCTCACCCATGACGGAGAAAAAACAGTATCGTCCGGATGGAACGAATACGTGAAAAAATAAGGTGTTATTGAATGCAGAATTTTATTGATAAATACAAAGACATATTGCACGTGCTTGCCGAAATATCGTCAAGCACGCTTGAGCTGATCGGTATAATAATCATTATTATCGGTTCGGCTCTCGCACTCGGAAGGCTCGTAAAATCGCTTGTGAAAAAAGAGCAGTTTCGCGTTGTCGCATCTCTCGGACGCGCTCTCGCATTAGCGCTCGAATTCAAAATGGGTGCCGAGATTATAAAAACAGTTATCATTCACGATCTCGAAGAGCTTGCCATATTGGGTGTGGTAATCGTAATACGCGCGCTTTTGGCCTTTATTATCCACTGGGAGATAAGGATAGAAGAAAAGGAAAAAGATTTAAAGAGCACAAAGAAGAGCGATGAATAAAAACAAAAGGCCATATGGCCTTTTGTTTTTATTCATCGCTCTTCTTTGTGCTCTTTAAATCTTT
>JAZSMZ010000003.1:0-9752 GCA_045536155.1 Eubacteriales bacterium | reverse complement strand
CGTTTTTGAGCTACACTTATTCGGGGCTCGTCCGTCTTTACGGCGCGGCGGGTTATAAGATAAACGTCTATTATATGATGGCAAGAAAAAAACTGAAATAAAGAAAAACCGAACTTTATACCTCGGGTTATAAAGGACAGTAAAATAGCCGATATGGATTGAATTCCGTATCGGCTATTATCTGTTGCATCACCGCATTCGGTGGTGAGTAAGTGCGCACTTGCAGGAGAACTGAATATGCCTACATAATGGAGACTTTTAATAAGGTCTGAATTTATATACACACTTGAATGGCTCTGTTTAACCTCTTAAATAATCAAATAAATCATGATTGCGCAGACTATCAAACTGTGCTTCTTCGAGATATTTATAGAAATCCTGCGTCATCGGCTCGCCCTCATTGCCAAGCCACTCTCGCGTATCTTCTTCAATATGATCGAACCAAGGTGCCGTATATTTGTAAACACCGGGTTTTGAGAAAACGATATCATCATATGCTTTTGCATAGGACTTCATTTCCGTCAGCAAACCACATATCTTTTCTACCGAGGTATTGGGGTCATGCTTCAGCATATGGTTGATTTGTTTGCGTACGGCGTAGTACAAATTATGATTGAATTCTATGTAGTTTCCATCAGGCAGCATTACATGAACGATATCACGCATAAGGTCGGTATATACCGTAGGCATCAATGACAGATCCCAAAGAACACCTTCCATGTGATTCTTGATTCGCTTTTGCTTGAATTGGATCAGTTCATCGCCTTCCAAAATGTTTTCTAAAACCGCATCGCGCGAGATCATTGTTCGCTCGGGAATCATTTCCGCATATTTTCTTGCTTCGTCCTTGCGCCCTCGCCAACCAAGAAGTTGTGTGATACCTTGAATGGCATCACCTCTAATAATATCATCTTTACAGTTTTTTACGACGGCATCAAACAGTTTGATTGCTTTCTCCTGCTCTGCGATATATCTGTCATTATCCTCATATTCAAAAGAACGGTTAGATACGACCCAAGCAAGGTTGATCAACCACTTCATATCTCCAGGATATTCAGATACTGCAATCTCACATATTCTTTGACGTTCTGCAAAATCTTCTGTGTTAAAAGTGTAATCGTAAGCCTGTTTGAGTTCATCATATCTTTTGTCGGATTCAATGTCGTTGACTCCGAGTAGCTCGTCAGCAGAGATATGAAAGAGTTTTGTAATAGGAATGATTAAGGATAAATCGGGGCTTGATACGCCCGTTTCCCATTTAGAGACCGTTTGGAACGTGACATTGAGATATGAAGCAAGCTGTTCTTGTGTCATATGATTCTTTTGTCTGTATTCTTTAATCTTTTCGCCTATAGATTTCATAATGGTGTTTTCCTTTTCGCATTTATTCCGTTCCGACTCGGTGACTTTATTATAGCAGAAAAATATTACGAAAACAATAACGTATTTTTTGAGCTAAACTCGAATTTGAAGTGAGTATATAAATCTATATAATGATTTTCATATACAAATGCAATGCTTGTCAATAAAAGAAGACAGAGAACGTATAAACATTCTCTGTCTCTTTTCTGTCGGCAGGTAACAAATTCTTAAAACTGTCCTTTAGAACCCAAAGCCTAGTGCGGTCGGCTTTTTATTGACGATATACGGTTTATCTGATACGAGTGGGTGTGGCACCGCGGACAGACATGAAGACATTTTCAACGACACCGTTTTCGCTGATATTCTCAGCATCCATAAACTGATTTGGATGATCGGGATGATGCAAGCCGCCTATCATAAGAGTATCGATGCTTCCAAAGAAGGGCAGATCGCTTTTGAATGCAACGTGGAGGGGCTCTTTATCGGAATACCAATAGCAGTAGCAATTTTTGAACGTGCCCCCGCCCCAGGTATGAAATGCAACGGCAAACTGATCGCTGTAGCAATAGTCAAACCAGTTCATGTGATTGCGAACGAGAAATCCGACGCTTTTTTCGTAGTGCTCGGCGGTTGCAGAGGAATTGATAAACAAAGGATGTATGTTTCGGAGCATATTTCCGCCGCTGGCTACGTCAACACCGGTAAACACATTTCCGATACGCATATTTGTCAGCGTGTTGTCGTGACCCTCTAACAATACACCTATGCTGTCAACGCTGCCTGTTCCGTAGATGTTAACGGAGTGGATATCCGAATCGGACGAGCCGCTGTTGGCACCATACTTGATGTGAATGCCAACGGTGACGTTTTTAATATTTACGTTGCGAATATATGTTTCGCGTCCGCCGTCGATCGATATTCCCTTAGCTCTTCCCGAGCCGTCGATTATACCGCCGCTGATGCCGTAGTTGCTGCCGGGAGTTGAGATGTTGTTCGCACCGCCGATAGCGCCCAGACGGATCATTGCCTCGGGATTTTTCCAATTATCCGATGCCTTAAGGCAGGCGAAGTTCGAAAGCTGGAGATCAACGCTTTTATCGGGATTTGAAGGGGTCATGATCGGTCTTCTTAAAATGTAAACACCGTCGGGAAAGTATATAGTGCTGTTGGGGTTTTTAAGTATAAGATCTTGCAGTGTATCCGAAACGTCGGTAACACCGTCGGCCGGAACGTAATCGGTAGCGATAAGATATCCCTTGTTGGAGGGAAGATCTTTGTCTTCTCTTTCGGGGGCGTTGGTGGCTGCTGAGGTGTCATTTTGCAGGCTGTCTGACACCGTTTCGCCTGCGTTTGATGCACATCCGGTAAATATCGCGAAGAGAACAGTAAGGGTGATAATACAACAGATTAGTTTTTTCATGAGCTAATATTCCTTTTTTGAATACATCTTATTTGTTTTCATTTTAGCATGTCGGCCAATAATAGTCAAGTTTTTTGCCCACAAAAATATTTTTTACCGATACAGCGATCGCTTTTGTCGTTTTTCACGGAATAATCTTCCAATTTCTTAATAATTGGTTTTTTATCTTGAAAAACAAATGATTATGTGGTATAATGTTACCCGTGAGATTCAGCGGCACAGCTTTATCAAACAAGGTGATTTTTACTTTAAATACAATCCTTATTGTATTCAATGATGCGAAAAAAGGTGTTATTATGTACATTTCGATGTTTAACTTCTGGTATTTCTTTTGGATTGTTGTTGGATGCGGCGCTACAGTCGGACTTTATTTTTTTCTGAAAAACCGCTCGGTCAGATGCCAAAAGACAGTTTTATTTCTGTTTTTGGTCTTCGGACTTGCGCTTCACTTTTTGAAAATATACATACCCCCGTACAGCGTAGACGAAGCGAGAATGCTTCGTGACAGCTGGTTTTCAAATATTTGTGCCGCTAATATTGCTGTTTTCCCGTTTTTATTTTTCTCCAAAAACGATCGGGCGCAGGACTATATGTTCTATCTCGGCGTTATCAGTGGACTCATTGCGTTCGTGTATCCGCAGGAGCCTATTGCAAAGCTCGATCAGCTGTCCGAGCAGCTTGACATCATTCGTTTCTACTATCATCATTGGCAGCTGTTGGCGATTCCGCTTTTGGGCGTGCTCCTTGGGCATCACCGTCCGTCCTACAAGCGCGTATGGGTGGCTCCTGCCGGGCTTTTGGCGCTGATGCTCTTTATTATCTTAAATCAGCTGTTCCAATCCGAGCTGGGATTCGTTCCGCTGCACTCTGACAGCAACTTCCTGGGCGTCGGATATAAGAACTCCTCGTATATTTGGGGACCGGGATCAAACGATGCCCTCGGCAATTTCTTTGCGCTGTTTACGCCCGAATTCTTTAAGATCGTTCCCGTCGGACAGTACGCCGGTCAGACAAAATATTGGCCCTGGTTCTGGATCATCGTTCCCGTATTCGTGCTTGTCACACCCCTTGCCTTCCTTATATGCATGATCTTTGACGGCAAGAATTTTTCTGCCGACGTTAAAAAGCTACTTGGCTCAGTTGGGCAAAGATTAAAGGTACGCCGAGCTTGATCCGAAACAAATTGAAATAAAGTAAGCTCCGCATTCGCACGCGGAGCTTTTATCTGCTTTGTATATTGAAAAATGGAATATATTATGTTATAATATGGATGTAAAATAAAAAGGCGGTGGTATTTATGGCAAAATTAAGATTTAACCGAGAATTTAAGAGCGGAATAGCATCAATGCTTATTTTCTTTTTTATAGGTGCTGCTCTGACAACTTTGGCTGCTGTTTCAAAGATTCAATATGATACCCTTGTCGCAGAAATGGTATCAACGGAAGCGACAATTATCGATATCGATATGAATTACAATAGAAAAGGTCCTGACGAGCAGAAGATATACATAGAATACGAAGTTGATGGATTTATTTACAGCAGAAAGCTTGCGACTGACACAAAAGTGACCTTTGCAGCAGGCCTCGGCTCTGATTATTCTGTCGGTGATAAGGTGCCGATTTTTTACGACCCCGAGAATCCCGATACTATTGCTTCTCCACGCACCGTCAGAGTAGGATATGCCATGTTGGCCATCGGCTTGTTTTTTCTCGCCATTTCGATTGTTTTGTTGTTCGTGGATATTAAAAAGCGCTCTGCATTTTTGGTTACCCAAGAGGAATACGAAAGAGAGGGCAGAGAGCATAAAAACAAAAAGAAGACAAAGAAAAAGCAAGGAGCAAAAAACGTTGACGAAGCCTCTGATGCAGGTGTGCTGTATTGCAATCAGGATTTCGGAAGGAAAAATCTGTTCAGTATCAACGTTGACGAAACCGAAGACGATATTGATGCTGCCGAATTTATCATCAGACGAGAGAGCGATAGCGTTTCAAGTGAACGTGATCGCCTCGAGGGTGAGCTAAGTAAAGCTTTAAGACCGGGTGTTAGATCGTTCAAACACTTCTTGTTGTACGCGATCTGCTACGTTGCTGCGATTCTGGGAGTGATTTTGGGCATTAGAACGCTGTTCGGTACTTCAAATAAATACTTGCCTGCCATGCTGATATCATTTGCAGTAGCCGCGATATGCTTTGTTATCATGAAAAAGGTGACTAAGAAAAACGGCGCAGATGATGCCATAACCGCGATCGATAAAATGTACGGGGAGTTGAATGAGTTGTCTTCGACGGATCTCGGCGTGCCGTTAGGCGCTCCGGAAGTTGAGCTATTCCAGTATTTTTACAACGCCGACGGAATGTATCACGGTGTTTACGTCCCTGATACAGTCAAGGTCTTCAGAGAGGACGACAATCTCTGCATGGAGCGTGTCGGCGCGATCATTGCAGTCCCGATCGACAGTATTGAAGCGATTGTAAAGGTAAACGCCCCCATCTCTTTTAGCGATTGGACCAAGGACGAGCCGTATGACGGCGCCGAATACGCACAATACAACATCGTAAAGACACAGGTAAACGAATATGAGGAAAAGTATTCGATGAACGGATATTATTCCATTCGTTTCTCAAGAGAAGGAAAGGATTACGAGATCCTCGTGCCCCTCTTTGAAATGCAGCCGTTTTTAAATATACTCGATATGCCTGTTGAGGAAGAATAAAACATATCATCTTTTATCTCAAATTGCCGAAAACACCTTTACAAATCTATTTCGAAGTTGTATAATTAAAGTATAAATTTAAATCCTAATCAGCAAGGAGAAATATCATGAAATTAATCATCAAAGACAATTACGATTTAATGTGTGAATGGGCGGCACAGCATATCGCCGATGCAATAAACAACCATAAGGAAGACCGTCCCTTCGTGCTCGGTCTGCCTACCGGCTCTTCTCCCCTCGGAGTTTACAGAAACCTCATCAAGATGAACAAGGAAGGCAAGGTAAGTTTCAAAAACGTAGTTACCTTCAATATGGACGAGTACGTTGGACTTCCCCGCGAGCACGACCAGAGCTATTGGTACTTCATGCACGACAATTTCTTCAACCACATCGACATTCCGAGCGAGAACATCAACATTCTCAATGGCATGGCTGAAGATCTTGAAGCTGAGTGCCAGAGATACGAGGACAAGATCGCATCCTACGGCGGAATCGACCTCTTCATGGGTGGCAGCGGCGTTGACGGACACATCGCTTTCAACGAGCCCTTTACCTCGCTCAATTCGAGAACAGGCGTTCGCGCTCTTACCGAGGACACCCTTATCGTCAACTCGCGTTTCTTTGGCAACGATGTAAACAAGGTTCCGAAGACTGCTCTTTCTGTTGGCGTTGGCACAGTTTGCGATTCAAAGCAGGTTCTCCTGCTCATCAGCGGCCACAACAAGGCACGCGCACTTCGTCACTGTGTTGAGGGCGGCGTTGACCACGCTTGGACCATCAGCGCACTTCAGCTTCATAAGGACGGAATCATTGCCTGCGATGAGGCTGCCTGCGGTGAGCTCAAGGTTGATACCTACAAGTATTTCAAGGAAATCTACAAAAACGAAAAATAAAGAGCAAAGCGGGGGATCACTTCAAGTCCCCCGCTTTTTTGCGCACAAATGACAATTTTAATTCACAATTAACAGACATCTCGTGTCGCCTTGACATTGTTATCCAACAATGATATAATAAACCCAATTAATCAATAACGTATTATGTGCGGATTGATCGTTTGATCAATTTGGACATAGCGACATAAAAACAATGGAAAATATGAATTTTGAAATCAGAAATATCAAAAAGAGCTACGGCAAAAAAACGCCCTTGACAGATGTGAGCTTCACCGTGTCGCCCTCGCAGTGCATCGGTATTCTCGGCAAAAACGGAAGCGGAAAATCTACTTTGCTGTCCATTCTTGCAGGCGTGCAGAAATGCGACGGAGGCGAGTTTTTGCTTTGCGGCAGTAACCTTTTTCGCAATGTGAAAAAGCTTGCCGATACCGTCGGATACGTTCCGCAGGGCACGCCCCTGCTTGAGGAGCTCAGTGCAAAAGACAACCTTCTTTTGTGGTACGACAGAAAAACTCTCGATAAAGAGCTTAATGATGGCGTGCTCAAAATGCTTGGCATAGATGAGTTCATCAAAGTGCCGGTAAAAAAGATGTCGGGCGGCATGAAAAAGCGGTTGTCTATCGGATGCTCGGTTACAAAAAGACCGTCCATGCTCCTTTTGGACGAGCCGTGTGCCGCGCTTGATCTGGTGGGCAAGCAGGGAATCAATCAGTATCTGACCGACTTTAAAGCGAGCGGCGGATCTTTGGTCCTTGCTACGCATGACGAGAGCGAGCTTGCTCTTTGCGACGTCATCTACATACTCAAAAACGGACAGCTTACAAAATACGACTACGACGGAGATATCGATCGTCTTGCGAGGATGCTGTGATGAGCCGTTTTTTAGTTTATACCCGTTTGCAGATAAAACGAGTCGTTCAATATTTGCCTTTTGTTTTCCTTGTAACGCTTCTGATCGCTCTCTGTCTGGCGCTCGCCATTACGACAATGGTAAATGCCAACAGCTCTGAGTCCGACCGGACAAAGATCGGACTCGGAATCGTCGGCGATTTTGAAGACAGTTATCTCGCAATAGGCTTGTCGGCTGTCAAATCGTTTGATTCCTCCCGCTTTTTTCTCGACGTTATATCTCTTGACGACCAAAGCGCCCGTCAAAAGCTGCTCGATCGCGAGATCGCCGGATATGTTGTAATTCCCAACGGCTTTATCCACAATGCTTTGTATGGCGACGTAGGTAAGCTTTCCTTTTTTACGACCGCAGACAATGCGGATATCGTAAATGTGTTCAAGCAGGAGGTGCTGAGTCTCATATCATGCGTTATTGTAGAGACGCAAAACGGCATCTACGGTATACGGGATGCAATGTGGGACAATGATTTTGATTACAGCGACATACTGGAAATGTCAAACAGATTGCCGATCGAATATGTGAAGCTCATTGTAAGTCGTTCCAACGCGCTTGACGTCGAAATTATCGGACTATCCGATCACCTTACCTTTGGCGGATATATCTTTTCGGGACTTTGCGTGCTGCTGATGCTCTTGTCGGGCATCGTCTGCTGTCCGCTCTTTATCAGGCGCGACTATGCTTTTCCGAAGCTGATGAGCGCAAACCGATGCGGGGCATTTAGCCAGACTTTGGGCGAATATATTGCCTATTTTGTCGCTTTTGCGGTCAATACATCGGTGCTTCTGCTTATGTTGATGACCTCTCTCGGCGGGAGTGACGGAGTGATTTTTGAGCTTTCGGGCAGAACGGTGGGCGATTTTATTGTCGTACTTGTCAAATTCATACCCGCAATAGCGCTAATCACCGCGATGCAATACCTGATGTATCAGCTTTCCGACTCGGTTGTAAGCGGCGTCATTATACAGTTCGTGTCGGCCTTACTGCTCGGATACGTCTGCGGATGCTTCTATCCCATAAGCTTTTTCCCGAAGGCAGTACAGGCGGTGTCCGACTTTTTACCTGCGGGCTTGGCACGCGGATATCTCAGCTCGCTGATAACCGACAGCATGTCTGTTTGGCATCTGACAGCAATACTTTTATATACGGCAGTTTTGCTTGCGCTCGGGTGTGCTGTGCGGCATTACCGCATAAGAAAGGTATGAGATTTTTTAAATTCGATACCGTTTTTGCTAAAAAAACAGGTTTTATTTACACTTAAAGGAGCTTTCGCTTATCGAAAGCCACGGTTGTCAATATGAAAAAAATAAATGATGGCATTCGCAGTTATTTCATATTAAGCAAACGGCTTTTACATAAAAAAAGCTTTGTCGCTATCCTTGTTTTGGTTTTGCTGATTGTGGGAGCATTGGCGTTTGTCGCAAATAATGGGGACAGCGGTATTATCACCGTGGCCGTTGCCGCAGAGAATTCGAATGACGAAATAGCGGACGGGCTTATGAATACTCTTTTGAACGAGAAGGGACTTGTACGCTTTTTGCATTGTGACAGCCCCGATTCGGCAGGCGAAGCCGTTGAGAGGGGACAGGCGGATGCCGCGTGGATCTTTCACGATAAGCTCGATGAAAAAATCAGAAAATACGTCAATAACACAAATGCACGAAATGCCTTTGTAACCGTTATCCAGCGCGAAGAAAGCGTGTTTTTGCGCCTTTCGCATGAAAAGCTGAATGCGTTGCTCTACCCGTATGTTTCACGCGCGCTTTTCCTCGAAAGGGCGGAAGATACCTTTAACGGATCGCTCGATAACGCTATAGACTACTATTATGCGGTCAATGCCGATGGAAGTGACCTTTTCGAATTCGTGTACGTGAGCGACGGCGGAGCCGATGAGGTAGCGGAGTCGGATGATACGAGCTTTCTCGTATCTCCCTTGCGCGGACTTTTGGCGGTCATGGTCGTTTTGAGCGGATTTGCGGTGGCAATGTTCTATATGCAGGATGAATCGCATGGAGTTTTTGACCGTTTCCCCAAGAGCACAAACTTTTCATTTTCTGCCGTTTATCATGCGACCGCGGTGTTTATGGTGGGAGCGGCGGCCTTTATTTCTCTGCAGATAGCCGGAATATCGGTGGGAATAGGATACGAATTGCTCGTCAGCATAGTGTATTGCTTATCAGCGGTAGCATTTTGTATGTGCCTAAGGCTGATATTGCGCGATATCCGTCTGTTTGCATCGCTTGTTGTTGTGCTGACGGTTGTTACGGTAGTGCTTTGTCCGATACTTTTCAGCGCGCCCGATATTCCTTTGGTTCAGTATTTGCTGCCGACTTACTATTATTTAAAGGCTGTTGCAAGCGTAAAATATTTGATCTATATGATCGCGTATAGCCTTGTGTGGTTCGTTTTTGCTTTTTTGCTCCATACGGTGTGTGGAAAGCAGAGAAGGTAAAACAC
>JAZSMZ010000128.1:0-11946 GCA_045536155.1 Eubacteriales bacterium | reverse complement strand
CCTGACAAATGATAATCATTGCTGACTTATCCTTTGCCTTTAATTACTTTGTATTGAGTAAATAAACTCTGAGAACTTCTTTTTCAAGTTCTTTTGACGAGAATTCACACTTGATACTTTCATAACTCGTTTGTCTTTCTCTGCTGTTCAATTTTCAAAGACCATGACTCGGCTTCTGCCTCGCCTGCCGCCCTCTCTTTGGGACAGCTTTAATATAATACCACACTTTATTCCTTTTGTCAAGCCTTTTTTGAGTTTTTTTCACGATTTTTTTCAATTATTTTTGTTCAAACTATACATTGCGGTAATTTGGGATAACCGACCCAATATATTGTTTTTCGACACGATTTTTCTTCTCCATTCGGAACAAAAAAGAGGGTCTGCATAAGCAGACCCTGCATTTTATTATTTAAATTATTCCTGAACCTCTTCAGCTGCCTCTTCTGCAACTTCCTCGGTCTCTTCAAGAAGAGCGCGGATGGAAAGGCTGATCTGATGAGTATCGTTGTCGATGTTGGTGATCTTAACGTCAACCATCTGGCCGATTTCAAGAACATCCTGGGGCTTAGCTACCTTATGGTTAGCAAGCTGGGAGATATGGATAAGTCCGTCTGCGCCGGGAACGATCTCAGCGAATGCGCCGAAGGGCATCATGCTGACAACCTTAACGTTTACAACGTCACCTACATTGTACTGTGCGGTGAAGATGTTCCAGGGATTGGACTCTTCGGTCTTATAACCGAGGGAAATGCGGCGGCTCTCTGCGTCGAACGACTTAACGAAAACGTGAATGGTTTCGCCAACCGAAACGACTTCGGAGGGATGATGGATTCTCTTCCAGGAAAGCTCGGAAGAATGTACCATACCGTCTACTCCGCCGAGGTCTACGAATGCGCCGTAGGAAGTGAGAGACTTAACTACGCCGTCAAATTCCTGACCCTCTGCGATATTTGCCCAGAACTCAGCCTCTTTGGCCTTTCTCTCCTCACGGAGAACGTTGCGGGCGGATGCAACTGCGCGGCGGCGCTGCTCGTTGATCTCAATGATCTTAACGCGAGCGGTGGTGCCTGTGAGAGTTGCGAGATCTGCGTCCTTGGGAAGACCGGTGTGAGATGCGGGAACGAATACGCGGTTAGCATCGATCTGCATGATGATGCCGCCCTTAACTACATCGAGGTACTTACCCTCGAGGATAGCGCCTTCGTTGTAAGCATCAACAACCTTTTTCCAGTTGATAATGCTCTCGATACGGCGGCGGGAAAGGGTTGCAACGCCGTCGAGGTCGCTGTATCTGACGAGAATTGCTTCGATCTCATCGCCAACCTTGTAAGTCTCTTCGAGGCTTACGCCGGTGTCGGTGATTTCGGAATAGGGAATGATGCCGGTAACCTTGGCGCCAAGGTCAACATGAATCTCATTGGGGGTTATCGACATGATTGTACCCTTGACGGTGTCTCCTGTATTTAAAGTCTTGAGGCTCTCCTCAAGCATTCCGGCAAAATCCTCCGCGGAAAATTCGGGTTCGCTGGTCTTTACGATGTCTGCCATTGTTTTTAAAACCTCCTCTATAATACCGCTCGGAGTTGATGCTCCGGCAGTTATGCCAACGGTAATGTTTCGCGTAAACAGTTCTAACGGAAGCTCGTCTTTGCTTTCCACCAAAAATGTATAACGCGAGCTGTCGGAGTCCTTTCCCGATCGGGAGAGCATTCCGCGTGCGGCGATGTTATAGAGTTTGTTCGTATTCGAACTCTCACGTCCGCCGATTACAAGCATAAGGTCAACATTTTTTGATAATTCAAACGCTTCTGTTTGTCTTATTTCCGTGACATTACATATTGTATCAAAAATAATTGCTTTTGTACAGTATTTTTCTATACTTTTTTGTGAATTTTTCCACTCAATGATGTCAAAAGTGGTCTGAGCCACGACTATCATCTCTCTGCTGCACAAACCAGAGTCATTTTCGAGCGCTTTTTCGAGCTCGTCGGCCGTTTTGAATATCAAAACGTCGCCGCGGGCATAACCGGCTATACCGATTATCTCGGGGTGGCTCGCATCACCCATTATAAGGGTGAGCACGTCGGGCGCGCTCTTTTCGCCGACGATATTGTGCACCTTTGACACGCGCGGGCAGGTACAATCGATATAATCGAAGCCCTCGCGCTCATTTTTGAGCGACATAAGCAGGTCACTTACCGATTTTTTTACCCCATGCGCGCGAATGACCACCCGAATCGGATTGTCCTCACTCGCGTTTTCGGAAATTTTGCGTATCTCATCCTCGCACCGCTCGTCATCGCCGATGACCTTCACTCCGCGATCTTGCATATCGCGCACGATGGTGGGATTGTGGATAAGCTTGCCTATCGTGTAAATATGTTCGCCGCCGTATTTTTTGATAAGCTCTTCAGTGCGGTCAACCGCAAGCTTTACACCGAAGCAAAATCCGGCGGATTTTGCGACACGTACATCCATGCTTTTAACTTCCCAAAAGCAGTCGCTTACTTTTTAATCAGCACGCGCTCGATCTTGCAAACGTAGAAACGGTGCAGATCGCCGTTGTAGTGAGTCGAAATGATGCTCTTGTCGACAAAGCTGTCCTCGCGGAGCATATCGGTATAGACCTTGCGTCCGACAAGCACTGCTTTTGCCTCATCAAAGTAGGCCGCCTCGCCTTCGCGTACAACGGTGAGTCCGGCTTCGGCGATCTTATCGCCGTCGCGGCCGCTTTTCGTGCCGCATATCTTGAGTGCGTCGCGGTACTTTTCATCGAAAAAGCTGAGCGTAAGAATGTCGGCGTTTTCGGAAAATTCGTAGGTGTATCTCTGGGGTCTGATCACGCAGACAAAGGAGGGGTCACGCCAGATAACGCCCATGCCGCCCCAGGAGGCCGTCATGGTGTTGACGTCGCCACTTTCCTTTTTCATCGCTGTGATAAGCGCCCAATCCTTGCCTATCTGCTCAAAGACGTTGCCCTCGAGCTCATAGGGGGATATCTCAATAAAGTCTGCCATTTTGCTAAAAGTCCATCCTTTCTTCTTTTTGCCGCCCGAAAAGACGGTCAACTATTAGGATAGTATGGCGGTTTTGATCCGATTATTCTTTATATCCGACGCCAAAGAAGGCGATATGTTCCGTACGGCGTCAAATTTTAAGAATTACGGGAGTCAATTATTCTTCTCTCTCGCCGGCGTCTTCGGCAGCTTCGTCATCGTCGTACTTGGGATTAAGAAGTGCGGCGGTGTCAAAAAGGTCGATGTCGTCGGCGTACTCAATCTCCTCTTTGACCTTGGTGGTCTCGAAGATAGGTGCGCTCGGATCTGCCTTTTCAGTCTTTTTGTGTCTCGATCTGCGGCGGCGGCTCTTTTCACTCTTGGGTGCACCCTCTGCCTTGTTTTCAAGGAAGATGACTACCTTGCGGTTGTTGTCAGCGCCGACAGAGGTGGTGGTCACACCGGCGATGTTCTGGATCTCCGAGTGAATGATGCGTCTTTCATAGGGATTCATAGGCTCGAGAGTGACGCTCTTTTTATACTTGAGCACGCGCTGTGCAATTCTTCTTGCAAGGGTGCGGAGAGTTTCCTCTCTCTTGGAGCGGTAGTCCTCGATATCGAGAGTGATTCGGGTGTACTTGCCCTTCTTCTCTCCCTCCTCGTCCTCCTCGCGCTTGTTTGCAACGAGGTTTACGAGATACTGAAGCGAGTCGAGAGTTTCTCCGTGATGTCCGATGAGCACGCCGGCATCCTCGCCCGCGATCTCGATGAGCTTTGCGTTGCCCGACATATCGCGCATCGATGCCGATGCATTGAGCTCCATGTCCTCGATAAGCAGCTTAACAAATTCAAGCGCGGAATTTTCTCCGCCCGTTTCGTAGCAGACCTTAACTCTTGCCAAGGTCTCGCCGATACCCAAAAATCCTTTTTTGGGCATTTCGAGTATTTCGTAAGTTACCAGATTACGGTCAACGCCAAGCTGCTGTACGCCGCTTACGATTGCCGCTTCCACAGTCTTTGCGGAAACTTCGATTTCCTGTCTCATATTCTCTCCTTGTCGTCGGCGGCCTCCCGCCGGAATATTCGAAATTTAAACTGATCAATAAAGGGGATCAAACTGAGGGGACGGTGCGTATATGGGTATATATAATAATGTAGGAAAAATTCAATTATTCCTGAATTTCGCCTTCGGCTTCATTGTTTTCGGCGGTATCTGCCGCTTCCGCTGCGGCCTCTTTTTCGGCCTTCTTTGCGGCGAGGTACTCGTCAACGTCGGGATACTTTCCGTTCGGGAATTCCTCTTCGTCGATGTAGTGAAGCGACTTCTTGCCGCCCTCGGTCTTTGCTCTGGGAGCGGGAGAGCTGCCGTCGCTGTTTTCCTTCATTTCGGGACGGTCGATCACGTTCTTTTTGGTCGCGGCCTTCTTTGCCTCGGCAACCTCATCGTCGTCGATGTGGTGGAGCGACTTCTTCTGCTCCTTCTTCTTGTCGCGGCGGATAGAGCCGTTCATTTCCTTTTCGGCCTTTTTATAGTCCTCTTCGGTAAATACCGGGATGGGATACATCTTGGAAAGCGCAAACTGCTTTGCAACGCTTACCGCACTCTGGTAGCACCAGTATACGCCGAGCACTGCGGGCAGGGAGAATGCGAAGAACACCGACATGAGGGGCATCATGATATCCATAATCTTCATCGACGCACCTACGTTGGCCTCGTCGGTGGGTGCCTGATAGGTGAACTTGCGGGTCAGCTTCATGGAGAAGTACTGGAATGCGAAGGTAAGTACGGGGATCGCGATTATCCACCACTGCTCGGAAAATACCTGGCTGGGTATGAGCGAAAGGTCGAAGCTGTTTCCAAACAGATGGAAGTTGGGCAGCTCGCCCATAGTCTGATATCCGAGAGACTCAAGATGAACGTTGAGCTCATCTGCGTTGTCGCGGACGAAACGCATGATATCGATCTGGTTGTTGGTGAGAACCTGCTTGCCCGTTTCGACTATTGTATATATCGACTTTTCGGCATTGTAGCTGAAAACGCCGAGATTAACAAGTCCGTCGTAAACAGCCTTGACGGCATCGGTGCCGAGATGGCAGATATAAGTCAAGGGATTACGGATTACGTTGTAAAGCGCAATGATAAGAGGGAACTGGATGAGAAGGGGGAGGCATCCGCCGACGGGATTGTAATTTTCCTTCTGATAAAGGTCCATTACCTCCTGCTGCATCTTCTGCTGGGTAGCCTTGTCCGTTCTGCCTGCATATCTCTTGCGGATAGCCATTTCCTTCGGGCGGAGCTTGGCCTGCTTCTGCTGACCCTTCTGCTGCTTTATGCCAAGAGGGAAGAGTATTATCTGGGTGATAACAGTGAACAAAAGAAGAGTTAATGCATACGAGATGTTGCTGGTAATGAGGTTGCAAAACTCCATTATGTACCCTATCGGTACATTTAAAATATCCATAATGTTCAATTTCTTCGTTTCCTTTTATATAATAATAGATTGTTTTCGACGTTATATGGATTATTTGCCCTTTTTCTTCTTTTCGGGAACGGGATCGTATCCGCCGTGATCGTTGAAGGGATTGCAGCGGAGCAATCGCCATATTATGAGCGCTGTGCCTACGAAAAATCCGCGCTTTTCAAGCGCCTCGACGGCGTACTCCGAGCAGGTCGGGTAAAATATACAGCTCGGGCGGCTCTTTAGCGGGGAGAGGTATTTGCGGTATCCCTTTATAAGCAGAATAAACGCCTTTTTCGGTATGTCGCGAAGGCGGATCATTGCTCTTCGCCCTCGTCGGCTTTCTTGTCGATCATGCCCAGCTTGGTAAAGGCATAGATCAGATCGTCCAAAACGAGCTGCATTTTCACGCGCGACGCACTATCGCGCGCGACGATGACGATGAGATAGCCTTTTTTTATGCCATACTCGCGGTCGCACAAACGATATGCCTCGCGGATAACTCGCTTCGCGCGGTTTCGCTCGACAGCTCCTCCGATCTTTTTCGATACGGTGAGCCCGACTCTGTTCAAAAACTGTTTTTGCGGATTCTGACGCTTTAAAAGGCCCGCATGAGTGTCGCGGAGCACGTAAACGGTCAGATTTCGCGCCGACTGCTTTTTGCCCCTTGCATAGGCCTTCGAATAAAGATGATTTTCACGAATAGCGGTTTGTTTCATTTAAAATATCCGCCCTTCAAAAATAAAAAAGGAAAACAGACGGAAAACAAAAGACGCTTTCCTTTCCATTTTCCGATTCATTGAAATGCAATCCGGCAAAACGGCATTTTCGAATGTGTTCCACCGTTTTTGCCGAAATAAAACCGTAACAGAAGGGCGCACGACAGCGTTTTGCCTTCGCGCGCCTCTTTGCTTGCGCCCAAATTATAATGTGAGCTGTTTTCTACCTTTGGCGCGTCTTCTCTTGAGCACCTTTCTGCCGTTGGCGGTAGCCATTCTCTTTCTGAAGCCGTGTTCTACACTGCGCTGTCTCTTCTTGGGCTGGTAAGTTCTTTTCATTGCGCGCACCTCCTTTTTATTGTCAAGGGCAAGTCCCCCGAATTTTTTATTCGGGAAGCCCCCCGAAGAGCATAATTTTACGGACAAATTACGACCGTGAATTATATTATATACATAAAGTCAAGTATTTGTCAAGGGCATTTACATAAAATATTCATATTATTCACAATATTTTATCATAATTTTTACCACTTACTAAATGTAGTGGTTGACACGATTTTTGACCACTATCCATCGAAGAACGGTGAAAAATATTTTTAACGAAGTTTTTTCGCCTTCTACGGGATAGGGCAAGCATAGTGCAAATTCTCCCTCTCCCAAAAGGAAGAGGTGTCCATAGAATCCTCGCTGTCGCTCGGATTCAAAAGGCAACTCGCAAACGTGTAGCCTTAGATAATTCGCTTTTCATTCTTGACGAATGAATTTTGTCTTGCTTCGCAAGTCAAAAACAGCTAATTTCCCTCTGCCTAGATTAATCTTCGTGTGTCTGTATGTTGATTACAGATGACAGCTATCCGTTTTTGCTCCCCGCAGGGGGGTTTTTTTCAAAAAAGGCTTTTCAAATGCAATTTTTTGTATTATAATATATAATAAGATAGTATACTCTTTTTTAAATAAACGAAAGGTGTTGTGTAAAATGAAGGAAAGATACACTGTTGAGATCGGCGGAGTCGAGCTGAGCATTGTCACCGAGGAGTCGCAGGAATACGTCCTCGGACTTGCAAAGCTGATCGATTCCCGCATGAAACAGATCGTTATGACCTCAAAACGCTGCACAAAGACCGAGGCCGTAATGTTCTGCGCTCTCGATTACCTCGACGACAACTTAAAGACCCGCCTCAGATCCGACGAGCTTCGCGAAGAAAACGAAGCTCTCAAGGAAGAAAACGAATCTCTCAAGGCACAGCTCGCCGAAATAAGACAAAAATATCTCACAAAGCCGTGAGTGACATATTAAAATGAAAGAAAAAACGAAAAATCTTCCCGAGCTTCTCGCGCCTGCAGGCACACCGGAGTCTCTCATTGCCGCACTTCGCGGCGGCGCCGATGCAGTTTATCTTGGCGGAAGGCTGCTCAATGCGCGAATGAGGGCGAAAAATTTCGACGACACTGCCCTGCGTGATGCCGTTTTGCGCTGTCATGACGTCGGATCGCGAATCTACGTCACGCTCAACACCATCGTTTTCGACCGTGAATGTGACGAGGCCATAAGATACGCCGCGTTTTTATACGAATCGGGAGTGGATGCCCTTATCGTGTCCGATCTCGGACTTGCATCGGCAATTAAAAAATACATCCCCGATTTTGAGCTTCATGCGTCGACACAGCTCTCGCCACACAATCATCTTGCCGGAATCGAGCTTGAAAAGCGCGGCTTTTCGCGCATGGTGGTCGCGCGCGAGCTTTCACGGGAAAACATTAGATCGACGGTTGAAAAATCGCCCATAGAGATCGAAATGTTCGTCCACGGCGCGCTCTGCGTTTCCCACTCGGGTCAGTGCCTTTGCAGTTGGGCAATGGGCGGACGAAGCGGCAATCGCGGCGAGTGCGCGCAGCCCTGCCGCATGAAATACAGCGGCGGCTATCCGCTCAGCCTACGCGACAACTGCCTGGCATCGCACGTGCGCGACATAATCGACAGCGGCGTTGCGTCGCTGAAGATCGAGGGACGGCTGAAATCGCCCGACTACGTCTATTCGGTCACCTCGACCTACCGCCGTCTGCTCGACGAGGGACGGGATGCCACCAAAGGCGAGATCGACAAAATGGCCCGCGTTTTCTCGCGTGACGGCTTTACCGACGGCTATTTTGAGGGCAAGATCGATCAGAAAATGCTCGGAATGAGGGCGGAAAATCAAAAAAGTGAAAGAAGCGAAAAGCAGATCGACCTTTCGAGAGGTAAAAGGTACGAAATAAAGAGGGAAGAGATATTATTGCCCGAGGGCAAGATCGAATTCGACTCGGTCGCTCCGCAGAAGATCAAGCAGAATACCGCGCGTTTTTACAATGCAAAGTCGATACCGAAGAGCGCCGAAGGTTTCTTTTCGCGCATCTATCTGCCGCTTGAGCGATACGAAAAAGCAAATTCGGTGTGCGACGGAGTGCTCATGCCTCCAGTCATTCCCGACAGCGAGATCGAAAAGGTAGAAAATGCGCTGAGAAAGGCATACGAAAAGGGCGCGCGCCACGCTATGGTGGGCAACATCGGGCACATTGATATCGCCAAAAGATGCGGATACGTCTGTCACGGAGACTATCGATTCAATGCAGCAAACCGCGGAACTGTTGCAGCTCTTGCCGATGAGCTTGAGGATATCATCCTTTCACCCGAGCTCACGCTTCCCCGTCTGCGGGACATCACCGGCGCGAAGGCGGCGATCGTTTACGGACACCTGCCGCTTATGACGCTTGAAAAGCCGGTCATGCGAGGAGAGATCCGCGACGAAAAGGGAGTAGTTTTCCGCATAATAGGCGAAGGCGGACGCGATATTTTGCTCAACTCCGCGCCGATATGGATGGCAGATCGCGAAAAGGACCTGCGCGACGCCTTCATCTTCAACCGCCATTTCATCTTCACCACCGAAAACGCCTCCGAGAGCGAGCGCGTGATCGTCGGATACACCGAAAAACGCGAAATGAAGGGCAATTTCAAGAGAATTAAATAGGGAAAGGCTCTCCGTTTCAAAAAGAAGGGAAACGAAGCTCTCCATTTTGGAGAGCTAGCGCGACGCGCCTGAGAGGTCAGATACCAATACATATAAGGAGCTCAAAATGAACAAGCTTGACGTTAAAATAAAGGCCGTGCGATGCGGCGCGGTCATTCCTAAATATGCAACGAGCGGATCCGCCGCCTGCGATCTCTGCGCCTGCATCGACGGCGATATCGTCATCGGTGTCGGCGAAATTGCAAAGGTCACAACGGGAATCGCAATATCCTCGGGACGGGACGACGTTGTCGCTCTTGTTTTCGGACGCAGCGGTCTGGGCACAAAATTCGGTATTACATTGGCAAACTCTGTCGGGGTGATCGACAGCGATTACCGCGGCGAGATCATGGTATCGCTCATCAATCGCGGACACGAGCCCTTCACCGTTTCAAACGGCGACCGCATCGCACAGCTGATGTTCGCGCCCGTTTATACTGCCGCTTTTACCGAAGTCGATTCGCTTGACGAGACCGAGCGCGGCGAGGGCGGTTTCGGCTCTACCGGCCGCTAGCGCGGGGCTATAACGGATAGTTGTCATCTGTAATCGATATACGGACACCCGAAGATTAATCTAGGCAATAGCCCTCTTTGTCACGTATTCGCATGCACCTCTCCCTCGGGGAGAGGCAAATAAAGGCTCCCCCTTTGGGGGAGCTGTCGCGAAGCGACTGAGAGGGAGAATTTGCACAAGATTTGCCCGGCAGTTGAATTAACAAAGAGATCAGAAGGTAGTAAAATCCATGAAAAAACTTATTTTAGCCTCAAAATCGGCGCGAAGACGCGAGCTTCTCGAGATGCTCGGCGCCGATTTCGACATAATCACCCGCGAAGTTGACGAAAGCTACGAGGGCGAGATCGCGCCCGGTGAGCTTGTAAAAATGCTGTCAAAGCGCAAGCTCGATGCAGTCGTAAGCGAAATCTACGGCGCTATCGTCATATCGAGCGACACCATCGTCTATTGCAACGGCGAGGTATTCGGCAAGCCGCGCGACATGGACGATGCACGCCGAATGCTGCGCACGATGAGCGGTCACTATCACGAGGTATACAGCGGAATTGCCGTCGGTGACGGCGAAAAGACGGTGGTCGATGCCGTCAGCACGAAGGTGTATTTCAGACAGATCACCGACGCCGAGATAGAAAGATATATCACCGAAAGCGCGGTACTTGACAAGGCAGGTGCATACGGAATCCAGGAGCGCGCATCGCTCTTTGTTGAAAAGATCGATGGCGATTACTTCAACATCGTAGGACTTCCCGTCTGCCGTCTGGGCGAGATCCTCCGCGACGAATTCGGCTATAACATATAATGCGAAAAGAAGATGAAAGGGCGCGTTTATCCGCGCAATATACAAGAAAATGAACACTGTAAGAGATGCAAAAAGAATAGTAGTAAAGATCGGCTCGTCGACGTTGACGTACGAAAACGGCAGCTTGAATCTCCGCCGCATGGAGAAGGTGGCCAGAATCCTTTCCGATTTTGTCAATGCGGGCAAGCAGGTAGTGCTCGTCACATCTGCCGCCGTTGCGGCAGGCCGAAATAAGATGGGACTCGACCACAAGCCCTATACCACCGAGGAAAAGCAGGCGATGGCTGCCGTAGGTCAGTGTGAGCTGATGAGCATGTATGAGCGCTTTTTCGCCGAATACGGCCACACCGTGGCGCAGGTTCTTATCACCCGCGACACATACGAGAACGCGACCGCGCGCAAAAATGCGACAAATACGCTGAAGATGCTGCTTAAAATGGGCGTTGTGCCGATAGTAAACGAAAACGACACCGTCTCCTTCGAGGAAATAGAGTTCGGCGACAATGATACTCTGTCCGCCTGCGTTGCGATACTCGTATCGGCCGACGTTCTTATAAACCTCAGCGACATCGACGGACTTTACGACAGCGATCCCCACACAAATCCGTCGGCAAAGCTTATCCCGACAGTCGAAAAGATCGACGATCACATTCTTGCCATGGCAGGCGGCGCAGGAAGCGACCGAGGCACGGGCGGAGTTGTTACCAAGCTCAAGGCGGCCGAAATCGCCATCGGTGCGGGAATTGAGATGTTCCTCGTCAACGGTACCGAGCCCGACTTGCTCTACAAGCTCTTTGAGGGTGAGCGCGTCGGAACACATTTCCTTGCAGAAAGAGTGTAAATCATTTTTTAAAACCCGCAAAACTCTTGACACTCCCACCCCTCTATGTTATAATCGGCATAGACAAAATATGGTCGGACCTGCCGACCGCAAACAGAGGTACATAATGACAGAAAAGAAAAACGCCGTTGTAGTCGGTTACGGCGGAATGGGTGGCTGGCACACCCAGCACCTGCAAAAAAGCGATGTTTTCAATCTTAAAGGAATTTACGATATAAAACCCGAGCGCAATGATCTCGCACGTTCGCGCGGTATTTTTGCATACGACAGCTACGAGGATGTTCTTAATGATCCCGAAGTTGATCTTATCACCGTTGCGATCCCCAACGACGTGCATGAGGATGTTGTTATCCGCGGACTTATGGCTGGCAAAAACGTGATCTGCGAAAAGCCCGTTACAATGTCGGCAGACTCGCTTCAGAGGATGTTCGATGCATCGTACAAGGCAGGCAAAAAATTTGCCGTTCACCAGAACAGACGCTGGGACGTTGACTATCTTGCAATGAAGGCCATCAAAGTCGGAGGCCAAGCGGTCTTAGGAACACTTGAAACCAACTCCTTGGCCCACAGAACG
>JAZSMZ010000078.1:0-10751 GCA_045536155.1 Eubacteriales bacterium | reverse complement strand
GCTTTGCCCTGCGCCTTTGTATTACAAAGGCGAAACCGGCGATAAAACAGAATGATAAATAAGAATTTACAAAGCAAACTGCAAGTTTAAAGATACTGTCCAATCATTCGCTGTTTATGGTAAAGACAAGAAAGTAAATGTTTGCTATAATATGCTTGGAGGTGAATCAAATGGATTTAGTACAGATAGGAAAGTTTATAGCACAACTTAGAAAAGAACACGAGCTTTCTCAAGAAAAGTTGGGTGAAATATTAGGCGTAACGAACAAAACAATATCACGTTGGGAAACCGGAACATATTTACCACCAGCAGAAATGCTGTTATCTATGAGTAATCTATTTGATGTTAGTATTAATGAACTTTTGACTGGAAAGAGACTGAATAAGGACGAGTATAAAGTAGCAGCAGAAGAAAATCTTAGGCAAATCGTCAAAGCAAGTAGTTTTACTCTTAAGGAAAAGGTGACATTTTATAAGAAAAAGTGGTTAAAAGAACATATTGCTGCCATGTGTTGCTGGAGCATAGGAATCATCATAGTTCTCGTGATGGGCATTATCTTAACCTTACCACTTCTTGTTGCCGCCGCTATGTTGTTGCTATTGGTAGGACATGTTTGGAGAAACAACACAATGATGGCATATGTTGAACGAAATGCATTTGACGGCACAGGAAGAAACGATTGACAAATTCCAATTTATCAAACAGTACAACAATCCCCGACAGACCTAAAAATCTGTCGGGGTTAATTATTTGTTTACGGCGGAGCAAACATAAACAAACCAATTTATATTTTATAATTTCTCCGCTAAGAACATCACGCTTTTCAGGCGAGGTGCTTTTTGCGTGAAAGTGCACTTAAAAAGGCAAATTACGGCTAACAAATTGTTGACTTATATACGTATCTATGATATAATTGATTAAATATATCTTGTTTGTTATTTAATATAATATATAAGCGGATAATTTAAAACAATCCTCGCAAAAGGAAGGACCGATTTTTATGAAAAACATTGTAAACTCCGTTCGAGTAGCCCCCGAAAACTGGCTTGACGAAAAGCGATTTGACACCCTTCTGTCGCTTCTTAAAAAGTATGACTGCGCCATCGGACAGATCGCACTTTTCTCCTCCAGCTCCCATACCCCTCTGACCTTCGATCAGATGGAATACCGCGTTTCGGTTATGGAAAAGCGCATGGAAGCGGTCCGTAATGCCGGCTTTAGTGCGGGAATCAACCTTCTCGGCACGCTCGGACATCACGATGAGAATCTCGAAAATTGCTATAAATCAGAGGCAAACCGCCTCACCAATATTCACGGCGACGTCGCAATGGGCGTTTTCTGCCCCCGTGATCAGAGATATATCGACGGATACTTGAAGCCCGTTTACACCATGCTCGCAAAATCGGGAGCCGAGTTTATCTGGATCGATGATGACGTTCGCTATTACCACATGCCCGTCGGAATCGGCTGCTTCTGCGATGACTGCATTGCAAACTTCAATGAAAAATACGGTCATTCTTTCACCCGCGAGACCCTTCGTGCCGCATTCAATAAGCCCGATATGACCGTTCGCCGCGAGTGGCTCGATTACAACCGTGATACCATCTGCCACCTCTTTGAGCAGATCGCCAAGGCAGTTCGCACCGTATCCGATAAGATTACCCTCGGCTTTATGACCGGCGAAAGATACTTCGAAAGCTACGATTTCCGTGCATTTGCCGAAGCACTTTCGGAAAACGGAAAATACGAGATCATGTGGCGTCCGGGCGGACTTGCATACACCGACGAGAGCGTATACGAGTTCCTCTTCAAGGCACGCGAGCTTGGCCGTCAGATCCACGACCTGCCCGATTACGTAACCGTAATTCAGTCGGAGATCGAAAATCACCCCTATCAGCTTATCAAGAAAACTCCCTTCAGCACCGCGATGGAGAGCTTGTTCTACATGACCTTCGGTTGCACAGGTGCCGCCTTCAATATTCTTCCTTCCTACACCGGCGAGCCCATTGAAAACTGCGAGCGTCACCTCATCGCTATTTCGAAGGCGGTCGATCAGTACAGAAAGCTTCACGATCAGCTCTACGGCATGAAGCCCGTAGGTATCGGAAGCGGATGGAAACGCGATTGCTTCATCTACAACAGAGGTCACGAGTGGACCGAGTCGTCCCTTGTCGATTGCGCCAACTACGCGCAGGAGCTCTACACCTTCGGTCTTCCCGAATGCTGCGGAGATACAAATATCGTTGCCCAGACCATGAATGAGGCTACTGCATCTATGATGACCGATGAGGAGCTTTTGAAGGCTCTTTCGGGCGGCGTTTACATGGATGCCGAAGCACTTGACCATATCAACTCCCGCGGATTTGGCGAATACACCGGCTTTGAGTGCGAAAAGACCGTTCCCGTTGACGCGCTCGAGAGATATCTCGACACTCCCTTCAACGGTATTTGCAAAAACGGTACCCGCAACTGCCGTCAGGCCTTCCACTACGGACTTTCCGTTGCGATCCGTCCCACAAACGAAAAGGCAGTCAAGCTTTCCTCGCTCGTCGGATATGAGGATGAGCCCAAGGCAGACTGCTGC
Source organism: Eubacteriales bacterium (assembly GCA_045536155.1). Lineage (GTDB taxonomy): Bacteria > Bacillota > Clostridia > Oscillospirales > CAG-272 > JAZQNC01. The sequence continues at coordinate 8,167 of JAZSMZ010000078.1, read as the reverse complement.
ATGGGTATTTTCGAAAACAGCCTCGGCGGACGCATTGCCGTTTGCGGATACTATCCCTTCACCTGGATCTCCGACTATTTCAAGGCTTACCAGCTTACCGAGGTGTTCAAGTACATATCCAAAAACACCCTCCCCGCATATATCGACAGCTATCACAGAATGTGTACCACCGTTCTTGAAAAGGACGATCGCACCTGTGTTTGTCTCTTCAATTTCACTCCCGATACAGTTGAGAAAGTAGGTCTTGTTATCAAGACAGACAAAAAGCAACTCACCTTCTCTTGCGGTAACGACAGCACCGTTATCAGCGGTAGCGCGATCGGCGACGGATATACCAGATTCGTAATTGACGAAATGACTCCCTGGCAGATCGCCGTAGCAGAGCTTTAATTTAAGTCAACATTTTCAGTTCGACAAACGAGGTAAACATGGATATTTTAAGAAATTCTCAATTCGCAGCCGACTGGGCCGAAGGCCATCCCATAGGAAACGGACGTCTTGGCGCCATGGTGGTAGGCAAGGGCAATTCCTGCCGACTGTCACTCAATCACGACCTTTTGTGGCGTGAATTCGTCAAGTTCAGAAAGAGCAACACAAAAAAGGATTTTGAAGAGCTCAAGCGCCTTTGCATGGAGGGCAGATATTCAGAGGCGGAGTGGTTCCTTTTCAGAACCCAGCCTATGACCGCAAGAGCGGTTTATATCAACCCCTTCGTTCCCGCAGGCGATCTCTATATCACCACTCCCAACTATCCCGACAGCTACATGAGAGCGCTCGTGCTCGATGAGGGCTGCGCCCTTGAGAGCTTCACAAGCGGAGGCGCATATTTCGACCGCCGCTCTATCGCATCGGCCGCCGACGGAGTAATTCTTACCCATCTCGGCTCTAATTTCGGATGCTGGCTTGACGGCGATATCTCCCTTTCCCGTATCGATGACTGCGAATGCGATATCGAGGCATACGGCGATACCAACACCCTCGAAATGGTAGGCACCTTTGAAGAAGGTCACAAATTCTGCGTTACAGCAAAGGTCTATGCCCGCGGCGGCAAGCTGATGGCGTCCAGACGCGAATATGCCGAGCCTCCCAAGACGTCGAAGCGAGTATACACCACCGAGTACGTGTTTGCTCAGGAGGATATGTATCAGCCGCAGTACGGTGTTGCTATCAGCTATGCAAAGGCCGACGAGATAATCATCGCAACCTTTATTTCCACCGACTCCGAGGCAGAAATTCACGGTCTCGACGCATGGGAGCTCAATCAGCAGAAAATTGCCGAATTTGAAGCAAAATATCCCGAAACCGAGGATATGTGGGAGGATATGTACGCCGCCCACCTCAAGGAATACAAAAAGGTATACGGCGAAGAGAAGCTCACCCTCGACGGTGAAAACGAGGACGAATACGTCGAAAATCTTATCGCAAAATGCGAGCAGACGGGCGAGGTCGATCCCAAGCTTGCACAGCGCCTCTTCTCGATGTCACGCTATCTCTGCGTGACCTCGGGCATGCCCCAAAAGGAGGGCGAGCACAAAAAAGCGCCCATCAATCTGCAGGGACTTTGGAACCGCGATCTTTATCCCGCATGGGACTGCGACTATCACACCGACCTTAATTTGGCCATGTGCTACTGGCCGATGGACGAGCTCGGACTTTCGAACTGTGTCGAGCCTCTTATGGATTGGCTGGAGCGCATCATGCCCCAGGCAAAGATTTTGGCAGACGACCTTTACGGCTGCCGCGGACTTACCCTCAGCGGCTGCTGCGACTATAAGACGATCGGCCGCACCGATAACGTAGGATATTTCTGGCTTGGCGCCGCATCGTGGCTTGCCGACATTCTCTGGCAGCATTACGAATACACCTGCGATAAGGAATTCCTTAAAAATCGCTTGATGCCCTATATGCAGGAGATCTCCGATTTCTTTGCCGACATTCTCGTCGAGCGTGACGGATATCTCATGCCTCCCTTCGGCTCTTCTCCCGAGTTTGCTATATGGCGTGAAACGGGCAATACCTTCGTTCATTCTGCCGCAAATATCGATATCGAGCTTATTTTCGCAGTGTTCTCTCATCTCGAAGAATGCCGCCGTCTCTTCGGAGATGACGAGCGCAGTGAGCGCAACAGCGCTATTCTCAAAAAGCTTCCTCTTCCAAAGATCAAGGACGACGGCATGCTTGCCGAGTTCTATGATACCGACTACGTTGAAAACGAGCCTGGCCATCGCCACCGCTCGCCTCTCGTGGGTCTTTGCCCCGGCAGCCGTATCTCGTACAGAGAGACTCCCGACTACGCCGATGCATCGCTCAAGCTCATCAATCACCGCCGCGAGCATGGTAAGGCAACCTCGCAGGCATTTGCATACACATGGGATATGCAGCTCATGGCCAGACTCGGTCAGGCCGATGCCGCATACGAGTGCCTCAGCTCCTATTCTAAGGTACACGTTATGCCCAACCTCCTCTCCACAGGTAACGACTGGGCGCAGAAATACGGCGGACTTGCATGGTTTGCAGGTCAGAGAATATACCAGGTCGAGGCCTGCATCTCCATCGGCGCAGGTATCATCGAAACCATTTTCGATTCAAGACAGGGCGTTATGGATTTCCTGCCCGCACTTGCTGACGCTTATCAGTCGGGTAAACTCGAGAATGCTGCGGCAAAGGGCGGATTTGTTGCCACATTCAGCTGGAAAGAGGGCAAAGTTGAAAGCCTGTCCGTTTATTCCAAGCTGGGCGGCACGTTCAAAATTGCCATCACAGACAAGCTCGACGGCATAAAGATGCCCGAAAATGCCGAGATCGTCAATGGCATCGCATACATCAACACCAACGCAGGCGACACCGTCGCTTTTGAATGCAAATAAACCTTTTAACCATTAAGGAGACATAAAATGAAGGTCATTTTACATAACGGCTTGCCCGCAATAACCGATAACTTTGGAAACGTACTCGTTTCCGATCTCACTCCCCAGCTTCGCCATGCCGATTTTCCCGGCGGACCTCAGACGTTTTCCGACGTAACGGGCGAATGGACGCTCAATGAAACCGAAAACGGCTATAAGGCAGTTTGCGGCACAGCAGTGCTCAATTTCCGTCATGAGGGCGAGGGCATGGGTATTCAGTGCGACTTTACCGCCGACAGAACCTATGCATCTGTTGACAGCTTCGTAATCACCTCTAATCTTTCCGACCATCCCCGCGCACTCATTGCACCCCGTCTCAGCGGCTGCAACGGCAACCGTTTAAACGAGATGCTTTCTCCCGTTGTAACTACCAATCTTGGTGAAGACGGCTCCTTCCAATGCGGCGACTACGGCGCATTCCAGGGCGTGTCGGGCAAGTGCTACGTTGCCGGATTTATCTCTTACCGCGAGAACTTCGGCTCGGTCGTGCTCTTTGGCACCGGTGTAATGCAGATAATTGCCTTTACCGAGCACCACGCTATAAGCGAGGGCGAAACCTATCACAGCGATATCTTCTATTTTAACGAATGTAAGGATCTGCAGACAGGTCTTCCTGAATATGCCGACAGAACCGCAAATGAGATGATCGAGGGAGGATATAATCCCCGCTTCGATACCCCCGTCGGATTCTGCTCGTGGTATTACTATCTCCACAGCATCACCTCCGACATGATCGGAAATTCTGTTGCCGATGCCGCCAAATATAAAGAACAGCTGCCCATTAAATATATCCAGATCGACTCGGGCTGGTACGGCAAGCACGGCGACTGGGAGGCCAATGCCAAGTTTGAAAAGGGAATGAAAGCCGAGGCAGACAGAATCAGAGCGGCAGGCTTTACTCCTGGACTCTGGTTTGCTCCGCTGATAGTTGAGTCCGATTCAAAGCTTGCAATGGAGCATCCCGATTGGATGCTTCGCGACTGGGGCGGAGACGGTCCCAGATACGGCGACTATTCGATGTTTAACCTTGACATTTCCAAGAAGGAGTCGCAGGAATACATGGCGGAGATCTTCCGACGTGCAACCGAGGATTGGGGATTTGAATACCTCAAGCTCGACGGTATCACCGCATCTATCGGTCCTTACCAGCACGCCGACCCTTCCTTCAACTCGTTGAAGAGCTTCCGCAAGATCATGCAGATCGCCCGTGACAGCACACCCGAGGGCACGTTTATTCTTGCTTGCACCGCTCCCTTCGGAGCAGTTGCAGGTATTGCCGACGGCGTAAGAACAAGTACCGACGTAGGCGGAGACTGGCCCTCTGTCGGACAGATGTATAACGATATCTTCAAGCGTTGGTTCTACGGCAACCGTATGTTCATCTGCGATGCCGACGTTCTCATTGTCCGCAAGGGCGAAAACGAGGACAGCGAGTGCCAGAGAGGATGCACACGAAACGATGACGAAATCCGCACATATATGAGTGCAACTGCTGCTTCGGGTGGCATTTTAATGCTTTCCGACAAGCTTTCACTCCTTTCTGATGAGCAGATCAAGGATCTTTCATGCATGTTCCCGGTAAATAAGATTCCCGCAACACCGCTCGATCTGCTCACCTCTCCCATCCCCGAGGTGCTCGATAACGGACTCCGCGGCAAGAATCACGTTATGGTATTGATCAACTGGACGGACGAGGCAAAAACTTATACCGTCGATGCAGAGAGATCCCATGTTTACGGATTCTGGGCAAAGAAGTATCACGGTGTCAGTGAAAAGACATTCTCTATCGAGATCAAGCCGCACGCATCCGAGGTTCTCTTCATCACAAAGGCCGACGAAGCTGCAGTTGTTGCAACCGACAGCGCGCTTACTCCCGAAATTGAGCAGAGCTATGCCGACGGCAAGCTTAATTTCACCTTTGAAAAGGCAGGCGAAACACTTTATATCGCCGCAGAAGAGCTTTCGTGCGACGGACTCGACGTAAAGAAGCTCGACAACGGACTTTTCGCAGTCACACAGAGCGGTGAAAAGATGACTCATACCGTTATCGCAAAATAATCGCTCAAAATAAGCTCCTCATTGAGAAATACGTGATATAATATAATTGTTATATATAAGTGGTAATCTTGATAATATCAAAAAAATTATCGCGAATACATAAAACTTTTTAACACTACACGGAGGTAAACATGAACAACCAGGAAAATAACCAAAACATCATTACCGAAGACGTTCAGCCCAAAAAGAAAACCAACGCAGGCCTTATCGCTGTTATAGCAGTTGTTGCCGTAGCTTTGATAGCCGTTGGCGTATGGGTGATCACTTCGATCGTAAACGCTGAGCCGAATATTGAAGAGATGACTCCCGAAGAAGCTGTCGAATACAGCTTGAAAAAGACGTTTGGAAATACAAAAGTGCCCGAGATTACTCCTGTAAAGCTCGAGGATTTCTACTTTGGCGCAGAGGTTGATTTAAGTAAGGCAGACGATGAGCTTGAAGTTCCCGAAATTGCAAAGGATTTCAAGGCAGACATTGTTTACGATTTTGATTTCAATGATGAAGGCGCCGATCCGAAGGCTATGCTGGATCTTGATCTCCTTTATAAAAACGAGCCCCTTGCAAGCGCAGATATGTACATTTCTAACTACGAAATTATCGTTGATGTCAGGGATATTCTCGGCAAAGCATACGGTATCGATCTCGGCGAGGATAATATTGAGGCTTTGAACAATTCCTTCCTCAATCCCAACAGCGGATCCGATTACGCGCTTGGAGAAGAAGATTTTGAATTTCTTAAAAGGTATCTTGATAGCTTGAACTCGGCTAAATTCGCTAATACCGCATCCGATTTTATAAAGATCGCCGGGCTTCAGAAGACCGTTGCCGATGAATTCGTCGATACTTTCAAAACAGCATTTGTCGAAAACAGCACTGCTGTGATCGAAAAGACCGAAATTGACGTTAATTCCGAAAAGAAGCCCGTTTATGAGGTGAAATTCTCCATTACGGCAGACGGACTTGCAAATGTTGTTGAATCAGTTGCAAACTGGGTAAAAACAAGCGAATCTGTCAAGGAATATCTTGATTCGATTAATTTCCAGATAAATATCAGCGGTCAGGGTATGACAGTTGAAGAGTTCTGGGCATATTACGATGAAAGCGTGTCGTATGCTATTGAAAGTATTCGCGAAAACAGCGAGCTTAACTTCACTCTTTCCTATTACGCTGATCAGAAAACCGTTAATTTCGTCGGCTTTAAATTCGGCAGAAGCAACACAGCTGATGAAACCGACTATCTCGATTTCGCTCTTACGGTTCACGTAAACGAAAAGAACAACGTTAAGGTAGGATGCACCGTAATTGATGCAGAATCCGTAAACTCTGCCGTATTTGAATACAAAGAAACCGATAAGTCGTTGGATCTTTCATTGGATATAATTGATCCCGCTGAGGAAAACGGTCTCATTGCGTTCAGCTACGACAAGGAAAATACTTCCTTTGTTCTCGAAGTTAAAGAAAACGGCGAGGTTGTAGGCACAGTTAACGGTATCTTCACAGACACTGAAGAGGCTTATGCTTTCGAGATCAACATAATTGATGACGTAGATAATATGCAGATTAAGTATGATTACAATAAGCAGAGCGGCGTGTTCGGTTTTTGTGCAACAAAGAACGATAACATTGATTGGGCACTTTCGGGCAAGTGCATCAAAAATGGAGAAGATTGGACTCTTGTAATTGATGAAATGATCGACGACGATGAAAAGGCCAGCCTCGATTTCCTTACCATCAAATGGGGCAAGGGCGACGGCATCGGCGAATTCCCCGAATACGACGAGATTCTTAAATACACTGCCGCCGATATGGACGAAGAGATCGTCAATATTACAGGTGCACTCATGCAGTTTATGGGCGGATTGCCCACTGATCTGCTTATGATGCTGATTGGCATTGGAATGTAATTGAGTTAAATAAAAAATGCATCGCTTGGCGTACCTGCGATAAAGCAGGTACGCCAACAGCTTTATCTTGACGACCTTTGGTTTTCATGATATAATATCAATGGAATACACGGCAAAAGCAAAGGAGATATTTATATGGATTATGCACAGCAAACGATTGTTGATTTTTTGAGCGGCAAATTAGATATCATTGAATTCCGTCGTCTCTATGATGAAAAGCCCGAAATTGATGCCTTTTTACAAAAAATCATTGATGATTTGAAAAAAGACCCAAACAGAAAACCTATCACCAACACTTGCCGCCATCTTTTAGCACCCGAAACCGACCCACATTTACAATATTGTCCCCCTCGATATGAATCTGTCAGACAACTGTTAACGTATGAATTTCGTCTTGTTACGCATAACGTTAAATCAGCACAGGGAGCGAGTGTGTTCTACAGAGAGGTTTACGAAATATATACTCAGCTCGATCAGTCTATTCCGTTTTTTTATAAGTATAATGATGCGTACGTCTTTGCATTGGAAGTGATCCCCGCATATCTTGAAGGTGATCCAGAAGCATATATTCAGGAACATATCATTCCTCTATTTCCTGAAACTATGAAAAAGACCGAACGTAAAAAAGCAATCAAAGCCAAAATCAGGGAAGTATTTAAAAGTGAAAAAGGATATCCCTGTTGGCCGCAATCAGCCGAATGGCCTATGGATAAAGAAGGAAAACCGTGCACATACATTGGAAAAGGAAAGAGCCAAGGAGATTTGCGACGTTTCCGTTTTCGCGATGAAACAACGGGAGAAGAAATCGTCATAGAACAATTTTACTAAGATCCTTGTTTGCCCCACCTCGTGTGGGGCTTCGCTTTTGTGTCCACAAAAGCAGTGCTTGTCAGGAAAAGCAGATAAACTTTCGGGCGCACAAACCCAAGGCTCCCTTGTGTAAAGGGAGCTGACGCCGTAGGCGGCTGAGGGATTGTTTTACGATGAATTTTTTGCTTTTACAATCCCTCCGTCTCGCTTGCGCGAGCCACCTCCCTAATTTACGGAGTAAATTTTTACACAAGGGAGGCTCATCACCGCCCGACAGTACACCTAAAAGGTGTAACACACTATACCTTACAAAGCAAGGCGTGTGAAAAGGAGTACGAACAAATTGTCCGTACTCCTTTTGTTGTAGGGCGGGGGTTTATCTCCCGCCGTTTTCTTTGCATATATCGTTTGTTTTCGGCGGCAGCAAGCCACCGCCCTACAAGGTTGCGGCAGGTAAAACCTGCTTTATGGAAGGCACGCCTTAGCGAT
>JAZSMZ010000051.1:0-6079 GCA_045536155.1 Eubacteriales bacterium | reverse complement strand
TGCAAAAAGTGTTTCGGATCTGTGTATCTGTATATATTATAAATATATTATAAATAAATATTTAAATTTACAGTTTTCATTTGAAATTTTGCCGCTGGTGTGGTATCATATAATGTACGGTATAATTGAGCAGACTTTTTTCATTCGGGGAGGCGATATTTTGCAGACGATTCTTAAAATGTTTACCGATTTCAGCGATTATTTCCGTGCCGCCGTGTCCGACTTCGGACTCAACGATATTTTTGATATAATCATCGTTGCGGTACTTATCTATTTCATCATAAAATTTGCCATCGAACGCCGTGCAGGCAGACTTGCTTTGGGTATTGTTTTGCTGCTCGCGCTGCGCTTTTTGGGTGAGCTTTTCAGCCTGGTCGCACTGCAGTATATCCTACAGCTTATTTTCCAGGTCGGAATTATCGCGATCGTTATCGTGTTCCAGCCCGAGCTTCGTTCCGCACTTGAAAAGATGGGCGGCGAATCGCTAAAGAGTATAAAGAACATCACCGAACAGAAAAATGCCGAGAGCGTTTCCGCCGTTATCAACGATCTCTGCGAAGCGGTGCTCGATCTTTCCAAGGAAAAGACAGGTGCGCTCGTCGTTATCGAGCGCGGCACAAAGCTGGGCGATATTATAAAAAGCGGCGTTGTGCTCAATGCAGAGATGTCCCCCTTCTTGCTCAAAAATATATTCTTCAACAAAGCCCCTCTCCATGACGGTGCCGTGATCGTAAGAGGCGGCAAGATATTTGCCGCAGGATGCTTTTTGCCTATCTCGATGAATACCGACATATATAAAGACCTCGGAACCCGCCACCGCGCCGCCATCGGCATGAGTGAGAACAGCGATGCCATCATCATCGTCGTTTCGGAGGAAACGGGCATGATCTCCATCGCACGCGACGGACGTCTCGAGCGCGGATACGACTACATCCGCCTGCGTCTGGCTCTCCGCTCCCTTCTTATATCGGAAGAAGGAAAGGCGGCCCCCTTCAAAAAGAGATTTCTCACTACCATCAGCCCCAAAAAGGGAAACGATACCGAACCGAAAGGAGGTAACGAACAGTGAAAAAAGATTTTAAGAACAATGCCGACAAAGTCGAGCAGACCGTTGGTGAATACACCGTTAAAACAAGCTCGCTCACCGATATACTCGTCAAATGCGCGGCATTGGTGATCGCCTTTTTCATCTGGCTTTACGCAGGTGCTCAGGAAGACGTGACCAAAACAGAGCAGTTTTCCGACATCCCCGTGCAGATACTGACCTCCGACAAATACCTCCCCTTAAACGATTTTGACTATACCGTTGACGTTACCGTATCGGGTCGCTCACGCGAGCTCGACAAGCTTTCCACCGACAGCTTCAAGGCGACGGTCGATGCCACAAAAGTCAACCGTGCAGGCGAATACACCTTCGACATCGACGTGACATATCCGGGATCGGCCGAGCTTGTCGACCAGTCGCTCCGCACAATCGTCGTCGATTTCGACCGCACAGTCACCGCCACGGTCGACGTAAAGATCCAGCTAACAAACTACAACATCTCCGAGCCCTACGAGATCGGCACACCTATATCCGACATCACGCAGGTTGCCGTAACCGGTCCCGGCGAGATCGTAAATCAGGTCGACTCGGCCCTTATCACCATCTATGCCGGCAACCTCACCTCCACCACCACCTACGGCGGCAGACTTGTTGCGGCAGATGCAAGCGGCAAGCAGATCGTGAGCAATGCCCTGTCATTTTCGAAAAACGACGTCACTGTAACCGTTCCCGTCCTTATGAGCAAGGTCGTTCCGCTCAAGGTATCCTACAAATACGGATATTTGAGCTCGTCCAATGCCGAGATCACCGTCGAGCCCTCTTCGGTAATACTCAAGGGCGAGGCCTCGCTGATAAAAACAATGAACGAGATCGTACTCGACACCATTGACGAAAAGATGCTTCTTACCCCCTCGGTAACGCGCGAGATCCGCCTGCCCGAGGGCGTGACAAACGTATCGGATATAAACATGGCCACGGTAAACGTAAAACACGTTGGCACATCCACCTTCCGTTACAACGTCAGCGACATAATATACGTAAATCCCAACTCGATCGAATTTGCTCCTTTGGCAGAATCGATAAGCGTGACTCTGCGCGGTCCTTCCGAAACGGTTGGCTCTCTCGGCAGTGAAAACATCGTCGTTACCGCCGATCTAAGCTCGCTGAAGGTGGGTCAGGGAGTTGTCGATCTGCCGGTAAGCATCAGCGTAAGGGGAGAAGGATCGAACGGCTGCTACGAGATCGGCAGCTACGTTATCAAGGTAAGTGTATAAAAGCTTTAAGTGAAAAACGGGGAATCCGTCCATGATACAGATTGCCATACGCAATATTGCCCTGCCCTTTACGGCCGACGCTTCAGAGGTTATTGCCGAAGCGAAAAAACGTCTTCGTCCCATTTTGCGCGCAGGTGATATTGAGAGCATTTCGATATACAAGCGCTCGCTTGATGCCAGAAAGCGAGACGACATCCGCTACGTTTACACCGCGCTCGCCGAGTGTCGGGTAAAAGTTGGCGCGGAAAAATTAAAAAAGATTGACTGTGTTGAGCTGTGTTCCTCCGACGTCACACCACAATTCGGCGATGAGGAGATGAGCGCTCGTCCCGTTATAATCGGCTTTGGCCCCGCAGGTATGTTCGCATCAATGCTGCTTGCCGAATACGGTTACCGTCCGATCGTGATCGAGCGAGGCGGAGATATCGCATCGAGAAGCGAGGCGGTCGCCCGCTTTTATCAAAGCCGGATCCTCGACGAAAACAGCAATATCCAATTCGGCGCCGGCGGTGCGGGCGCATTTTCGGACGGCAAGCTCGTCACCAGAATAAACGACGAAAAATGCCGATACGTTCTTGAAAAATTCTTTGCCCTCGGCGCCGACAAAACGATACTGACCGAGGCAAAGCCGCATATCGGCACCGATATACTCAAAAAAGTGGTTTCCAATGCCGACGAATACATCAGAAAGCTCGGCGGCGAAATTTTATACGATACTGCCGTTACCGATTTTATAATCGAAAACGGCAAGGTAAAAGCTCTTCGCACCAAAAACTGTGATATTCCCTGCTCGGCGGTGATAGCCGCTACCGGCCACAGCTCACGCGATACATACAAAAAGCTCTTCGAGCGCAATTTTGACATCGTAAAAAAGCCTTTTTCGGTGGGTGTGCGAATAGAGCATCTGCAAAGCGAGGTCGACCGATCGCTTTACGGCGACCTTGCGGGACACCCTCTTTTGCCGAAAGGCGAATATGCCCTTTCGAAGAGAGTGGACGGGCGCGGAGTATACACCTTCTGTATGTGTCCCGGCGGCGAGGTAGTGGCTGCGGCATCGGAAGAAGGCGGAGTTGTCACCAACGGAATGAGCTCATTTTCGCGCAGCGGCAAAAACGCGAACGCCGCCATTGCAGTCGAGGTGCATCCCGACGATCCGATGGCCTTCCAGCGCGCGCTCGAGCGCAGTGCATTTGCCGCAGGCGACAAAAACTACAATGCTCCCATGCAGACGGTAGGAGATTTTCTCGACGGCAAGCGAGGAAGTTATCCGACAAGGGTAGAACCCACCTACATGGGCGGTGACAGATGCACCCTTTGCGATCTCGGCGACATTCTGCCCGAGGATATTACGAAAATGCTTAAAATCGGAATAACCGATTTTTCACGCCGCATGGAATGCTTCGCTTCTCGCGACGCCATTCTCACCGGACTTGAAACGCGCACATCTGCGCCATACAGAATTACAAGAACCGATACTCTCACCTCTCCCGACGCCGACAATTTTTACCCCTGCGGCGAGGGTGCGGGATATGCAGGCGGGATCACCAGCGCCGCCGTTGACGGACTTTCATGCGCGCTGGCGCTGATGAAGAGATACAAGATCCCCAAAGAATAAAAAATCAAGCGAAAGGACCGCATTTTTGCGGATACACACAGATATGTCGGATAACACTCAAAAATTCAATAGCGTAAAGCGCAGCACACGCAAGCGTTGGAAGATGGTTGCCGACAGTTTTGACCGCGAAGCGGTAAATGCCATTGCACGTGAACTGCACGTATTGCAGTCCACCGCTTTTCTGCTTTATATAAGAGGATACCGCACTCCTGCCGAAGCGAGAGATTTTTTAACGCTCGACTCGGCGCGTCTTCGCGATCCATACCTTATCCGCGACATGGACAAGGCGGTAACACGTATCATAACCGCCCTTGAGGAGGGCGAAAAGATCGCCATTTACGGCGACTACGACGTCGACGGCGTGACAAGCGTCGCCACAGTATATCTCTACTTAAAATCGCGAGGCGCCGACGTTGTATACTACATTCCCTCACGCTCGGGCGAAGGCTACGGAGTGAGCGAGAGCGCACTTAAGGCGCTCGCCGACGACGGAGTCAAGTTAGTTGTCACCGTTGATACGGGAATAACAGCAAATGCCGAGACCGAGTATGCAAAATCGATCGGCGTGGATATAATCGTCACCGACCACCACGAATGCCACAGCAATCTTCCCAATGCCTGCGCGGTGGTAAATCCCCGACGTCCCGACAGCGTCTATCCCTTCCGCGAGCTTGCGGGAGTAGGTGTTACATTCAAGTTTGTTTGCGCCATCGAGCGCGCTCTGACCGGCAAAAACTGCGACAGCGAGCTTATCGCCGAATATTCCGACCTCGTTGCAACGGGCACCGTTGCCGACGTCATGCCCCTGCTCGACGAAAACCGACTTATCGTGTCCGAGGGACTCAAGCGTATGCAAAAATCGCCCCGTCCCGGACTTTTAGCCCTGCTCGAAGCGGCAGGAGTGTCGAGCACGCCCGACCGAAACGGCAAATGCCGCCGAATCGATTCCACCCTCATCGGCTTCGTTATCGCCCCCCGACTCAATGCCGCGGGCCGACTTCGCAATGCCACCGATGCACTCGAGCTTCTGCTCGCATCATCGCCATCAAAAGCAAACGCGCTTGCCCTTTCGCTGTGCGCGGTAAACACCGAGCGCCAGGAGCAGGAGCGAGCCATCGCAGAGTGCGCATACGCGATGATCGAAGCCGAGCACGACTTTGAAAACGACAAGGTGATCGTCTTATCGGCCGACGGCTGGCATCACGGCGTTATAGGAATCGTTGCTTCGCGTATCACCGAAAAATACAATCTCCCCTCCATTCTCATCTCATTTGACGGCGACACGGGAAAGGGCTCGGGCAGATCGGTCAAGGGACTCAATTTGGTTGATGCGTTAAGCTCGTGCAAGGATATGCTGCTCAAATTCGGCGGGCATGAGCTTGCTGCGGGACTTTCCATCGACCGCTCCAGACTTGACGAATTCAAACGTGCCATAAACGAATATGCCGCCACTCACTTAAGCAGCGAGGAGCTTGTCAGCACAATCGATATCGATGCCGAGCTTTTCGACGGCGATCTGACATTGCGCCAGGCCTCCGAGCTCCGTTTGCTCGAGCCTTACGGAGTATCCAATCCCTCTCCCCTTTTCGTAACCCGATCGGCATATCTTTCCGATCTTTCTGCGATCGGTGCAGGCAAGCATTCGCGTATGACGTTAAAGATCGGCGCATCCTCCGTATCGGCCGTATGCTTCGGAGTGTCGCCGCATATGCTCGACGTAGTTGCGGGCGACGTTTGCGACGTGGTCTACACCCTTTCGATAAACGAATTTTTGAACAACAAAAACGTACAGCTCATCGTGCGCGACATCCGTCTGCCCGACGAGCGTGCCGCTCAGCTTGACGAGCAAAACGACATATACGAATCTCTCCGCGACGGTATCTACGCGGGCAGCGGAGATTATCTTCCCACTCACGAGGATTTCGCCGTAGTATACCGCTACATCCGCCGTGAGGCATCGAAAAACAACGGATGTGTCCGTCTGCGCAATCTTTCGGGAGGAAGCGGAATAAACAACATCGTCAAAACTCATTTCATCCTCGATATTTTCAACGAGGCAAATCTTATATCGGTCGAGAACGTAAAGGACGATCTCTTCCGCGTAAGCGTCAATCCCATCGGCATAAAGGTCTGCCTTGAGCGCTG
>JAZSMZ010000038.1:0-12605 GCA_045536155.1 Eubacteriales bacterium | reverse complement strand
CGATCTGCGTTTCTGTATATTTGATCTTCAGTGTAGGCATACTGCCATCGAGCACATATTTTTCTAATGTTTCTTCACTTGGATCGTAATCAACTGCCGAATACACGCTCAGCGCCGACAAATATGCTATATGTGCAGTATCGCTATACGTTTCAACGCTGTCCGGTAGCACTACGTCGTATGATATTACATTGTCTGCAGTGAGCATAGGAACCCTATAAAGCTCCGCCAACTCATAAAGATCATAGAAGAAAGTGCTTATCAACGGTGACTTTGTCATATAGATATTATCATCGCCCGATACCGAGAGATAGTATGCGCTGCTAAAAGAATTATAATTTCCCAGCGAATATGTGATATCGCCAAATGAATACTGCACTGTCACGGAGAGCGTCGGATTGTCGAGTCCGGCATCAGCGAGGGTGATCTCACCCTTTTCTATACGTCTTTCCATAGGAATCGACACGATCGACGATGCCATATTTTGTATCATGGTCTGATTTAACGGAAAATCGCTATCTGTATCAAGCAGCCATTTGCCTGTGGAATATACATATCTGAATTGCAGAGCAATCTCTTCATCACTTCCGGCCTTATAAACGTATGACATCTTTTCGATATCGCCAGATTTATAGTCGGCAATCATCTCAATGCTCGTTGTCTCTTCAGAACTATTATCATTTGCAAGTTTGGGTACAACAACGACATACAAAACGATGCAAAACACCAAAACCGCAATCGCTAAAAAGAGGTTAGCGCCTCTGTTTTTCTTTCTTGCCATAATTCCTTTATGCCTTTCTGCGCTTGTACCAATAAAGGAATCCACCGCCGATAATAGCAACAGGCAATACTATTGCAAGTATAACCATCCAGAAATTAGAGGAAAAATCATCTAAAAGCAAGCTCTGTACCTGCATATTCTTCGCGGCGATAGAAACAGAAGCGGGCTTGTCGCAAACATGAGCCAATGTAGCTAAGAAAAAGCTCGAATTGGCGCCCGATGCTACCTGCTGGTCAACAGATGAATCGAGCAAAGATGGGGTTGAGAACCAGACTATTTTTCCGTTGGTATTGGTATCTGTGAGCAGTACGCCAAGGTCACATCTTCCGTAAGGATCGCTTTCGAGTCTTTCGGAAGTGGTGATATTATTTATATCTTCTTTAAGATAAGCAGCACCCGATGTTCTGAGCAACGTCTGATATGAAATATTGCTCGGAATGCTCTGCGATTTCGTGATTCCGTGCACATAAGGCAGGCAAAGACGGATGTTTGAAGTCAACTTCTGCGAAATAACGCTGTCGGGCATATCCGGCAAAACGACGTAGGGATATCCGTTTACAAAATAGTTTTTATTGCCCTCGTATAAGAGTCCCTGCTTGTAATCTGCGCCATACGAAGAAGTCAGGCTCATAATATTAGCTGTATTTTGCACCCTATATGAGCTAAGCAGGATAAAAGTTCCGCCATTATCGAGATAATCTTTGAGCTTTGAAAGCTCATCGGCAGTTATATCGTTTTGCGGAGCTATGCAAATAACCGCAGAGGCATCGGCAGGTACACCGGCTTCTGTCAAAAGCGAAAGATCACTTGTAATATAATTGTCGATCTCAAGATATTGAGTCATAACATCATCGAAAGGGCTCTCGCCATGTCCGCTTAACAGATACAAGGTAGGAATCGATGATTCGGTTACATATTTGATGGCGCTCGTCACAGCACCTTCGCCCTCAAAATAGGGCGTACCCTGAGGTGTCACTCCGTAATAAATATAGTTATAGTAGTCTTCCTCGGTATACTGACGAGTGTAGATCTCATTGTAATCGACCACTTTAGAACGTTTCTCGGAAGTGATGATCAAGGACGAAGGAGAAAGCCCGTCGTCAGTATACTTCTGAACAAAGGTGGGATTGGTCGCGGGATCTACGTATTTAACTTTAATATTGGAATTAAGCGACTTATATCGTCCAAGCAATTCATCAATACCCATGTCCTCTTGACTGGCAGTTGCGACAAAGTAGATAACAACTTCCTCGTCAATGGATTTTACTATATTCTCAGTTTCTTCCGAAATAGAATAAAGCGCGTTGGACGAAAGGTCAAATTTCGTGTATGCGGTAGGCAAAGCATGAACAAAGAGGTTTACAACCACAATAATTGCAAGCAAAGCTATCGAAACAGCCAAACTATATCCGCCCACGCGGAAGCTTTTTGAAGAGAAAGATGATTTTACATTATTGTTTTTCACTAAATTCACTTCCTCTCAAAATCAGGACCAACGGCGTTTTTCAACGGCCTGGCAGGTAAAGAAAACGAAAATGACCATAACGGAGAGATAATACAAGATCGATGTCAGGTCAAACATTCCGTAAATAAAGTTACTAAGTCGCTCAAAGAGGGACACCGCAGACAGAACCTTATTGATAAGCCCCTCAAACAGTACGCGATTTGTCATATAAACTATCAAAATAACAGCCTCAATGCCAAATGCAAAGCTATACGCAATGATTGTGTTCTTGGTCATGTACCAAATAAGCGCGCAAAGGAGCAGATTAATTACAGTTAATGAGATAAATGTCGCAAGTGCTGTCGCAGGAATAAGACCCGCAATACCGCTCATAAGATAGCAAACAAGCACAGCACCGAAACAAACTACCGCAGAAATAACCTGACTTTCTGTCAGCGAAGACATAAACATGCCTATTGCGATAAGAGCGCTTCCGAGCAGGAAGAATGCAAGAATAGCAGAATACGTTCTGATAAAAAATACCGTGCCGTACATACTGAGGATCAGCGGATATAAGCACATTACAGCACAAGGAATCGCAAAAACACTGAGCATTGCGAAATATTTACCCAAAACTATATCTTTGACAGACAGCGGAAGAGAATACAGCAGCTGATCTGTACGGGAATGGCGTTCTTCGGAAAAAGAGCGCATGGTAAGTATCGGTATCAAAAACAAAAAGGTAAAGGAAACCGAGCCCAAATTATGCTCAAAATCGGGATATCCTCCTTTGAGGTTAAGGGAGGTCATGAAAATGGCAACTATAACAAGGATAAACGCGATAAAGACATAGCCTGTCATGGTTGTAAAAAACGATTTTAGTTCTTTTTTATAAACTGCACCCATTTTACACCCTCCGATCATGAAAACAGCGATTTATATTCGCCGTTGTCTTCCTTTTTGTCCTTTTTTTCCTTTTTGATCACAGGCGCGATGTCGTCATCGTCGTCATCGTCGTCATCGTCATCTGTGTCATCTTCATCATATGCCGCATCGTCATCTACATATTCGACGTCCAAATTCTCATGCGCGACAAACGATTCATCCTCTTCGGCAGGATCGGCAGTGAGGCGAAGGAATACGTCTTCAAGAGTGATGACCTCGTTTACCATGTTGAGTATCGGGTATCCCAGCGAGGCGAATTTAAAGAAGATGGCATCGCGAAGATCATCCTCGGGAGAGGTTTTGACGGTGATCTTGCACACACCGACCTCATCCTTCGACTGTTCGATCTCATATTCCTTGATACCCTCGAGCTCATTGAGCGCCATGCGGATCTTGTTTTCATCGCCGCGTACGTCAAGATCGATGCGGTGATCACCGGTCAGAGAATTTGAAAGATTTTCAAGCGAGTCCTGGGCGACAAGTCGGCCGTGCGAAATAATCATTACATAATCGCAAACTGCTGCCACCTCGGGCAAAATATGGCTCGAAAGAATGACAGTGTGATCCTCACCGAGCTTTTTGATAAGCTGTCTGATCTCGATTATCTGCATAGGGTCAAGACCGACGGTGGGCTCGTCCAGAATGATGATCTGAGGATTACCAAGCATCGCTTGCGCGATGCCAACTCTCTGCTTATAGCCCTTGGACAGATTCTGAATAAGGCGGTTTGACACCTTATCAATACCGGTAACGCCCATTACGTATTCGATCTGCTCGCGCGCATCGGCGGTTTTGAGCCCCTTGGCGGATGCAACGAATTTAAGATACTCCTCGGGCGTCATATCGCCGTAAACCGGGGGAAGCTCGGGAAGATATCCTATCTTTGCTTTTGCTTCCTTTGCGTCTTCAAAGATATCGAGCCCGTCAATTTCGACACTTCCCTCACTTGCGGCAAGGCAGCCGGTGATTATATTCATGGTTGTACTTTTTCCCGCACCGTTGGGGCCGAGAAAACCGTATATTTTACCTTTTTCGACCGTAAAGCTGATGTCGTTTACGGCAACATTGTCACCGTATCGCTTGGTCAGATTTTTGACCTCGATCAATTTTCAGTCCTCCGTAGTTAATTTTTTTAAAATTATAAATTATAAGTGTGACAGAAATGTGAAAATCAAAAATATTTTCACAGAACGCTTGCAATCTTTGATGCACTTTCTAAAATAATATCCTTTTCGCTGAAGTGTATCTTCTTACCATCAATAAGCTGATAATCTTCGTGTCCTTTTCCGGCAAGTAAAATAATATCGCCGGGAAGCGAGTGCTCGACGGCATAAACAACAGCCTCTTTGCGATCGGTTATTGCAACAAAGCGATCATTGTGCATGTATGATGCGATTTCTTCAATAATCTTCTCGGGCGATTCTCCATCGGGATTATCTGAGGTGATTATCGAGAAATCGGCATACTTGGATGCCGCCTCTGCAAGCTCACGTCGGCGCATCTCGGCACGTCCGCCGATAGATCCGAAAAGGCAGACAAGGCGCTTGGGCTTATATTCGCGCAGCGTTTGAAGAACAAACTCCAGGCTCACACCGTTATGGGCGTAGTCGATTATGAAGCTGCGGTCTTTGAGTGAATCTACTGCTATTTTTTCGAATCGTCCCTTTGCGGGAGTCGCCATAGCAAGTGCGCGTGATGCATCGTATAAATCTATGCCAAGCATCGTGCAGCATGACAGAACTGCCGCTGCATTGGAAACGTTTACTTTTCCCGGCATCGGAACGTGACAGCTGACACCGTCAAATTCAAAATCGCTGCCAAGGGTATCTACGGGAGAAATACCCTTTACAAAATGTACTGATTTGCCGTCAAACGAGTTATTATCTATCGAGTAATACTCAACGCTTCCCCTTGATGAGTGAGCCATATAGTGACACTCCTCATCGTCGGCATTAAGCAGTGATCTCTTGGCGTTTTTAAAGAGCTGAGCCTTGCAATCACGGTATTCTTCGTAATTTGCATGCTCAATATCACTTATATGGTCAGGAGTGAGGTTGGTGAAAACAGCTATGTCATATTCAATACCGTGAACACGGTTCAGCTTATATGCCTGTGAGGATACTTCCATTACCAAGTGAGTACATCCCTTTTCGAGCGCCTCTGCAAATGTTCGATGGAGAATGTTGCACTCGGGCGTGGTATTTGCGCTCTTTCTCATCTCACCGTTGATATAAATACCCGTTGTACCAATAAATGCACACTTATGTCCCAAATTCTCCAATGTTTCGCTAAGCAAAGTGCCAATAGTGCTCTTACCCTTTGTGCCGGTAATGCCAATCATTGTGAGATTACGTGCAGGATGACCGTATATCTCGGCCGAGAGTAGAGCAAAGGCTTCGCGGCTATCGTCAACGACAATACAGCGAGCATCGCCCGGAAGATCCGGTCTTCTTTCGCAAACAAACACTCTTGAGCCCTTGTCGTACGCCGCACGCGCAAAATCATGACCGTCAAATTTGGCTCCGCTGAGGCAGGCAAAAGCGATCTTGTCGCCGGCCTGGCGCGAATCGCACACTATGTCGATAATATCGTATCCGCCGATTATGGTATGGTTATTCAATTCAGCGCCACCTCCGTTTTTGTCAAAAATTATTGCTTTTCGGGACGATAGTACGTCTTAAACTTTTTGATCTGTCTGATTTCGTGCATCGTTACGTATATCCAATGCTTTAAATTAAAGCGGATATCGTAGCGATAGCGCATCGACGAAAAAGCCTTTTTAGAGTTCTTCAGCTCGGCAATAAGAGACTTAACTTTATCGTCACTGTATTTTTTAACGATAGAATCGGGTATATAGCGCCAATAAATGATATTGTTATTGACGTGCGTGCCCTCGAAGGGTTTATTTTCAATTTTATCCTCGACGATTGCCTTTGCAACGGAGCATCCCGATGCAGTGACATAGTAATTGGATCTTCCCTGTCTGCAGTTGATCTCAAAAACGCGGTATGTGTTATCGCGCGTGTCGTACTTTATATCGAAATTGGAAAATCCCGTATATTTAATACCTTCCAAAAATGCCTTGATCTTTGTGCAAAGCTCATCGTTTTGCGCGGTGATTATCGCACAATGATTTCCAAGTCCTTTGGGAGTATGCTCTTCAAGAAGAACGTGACCCAGACACATCATACGCACGTTTGCGTCTTTATCGGAATAGCAGGTCAAGGTATACATCTTGGAGTCGTCGCCGGGGATCATATCCTGAATGATAAGCTTTTCGGGATATCCTGACGCGTATATCTGATCTATAATGCGCTTTGCATCGTCGTAGCTTTGCGCGCGGTAAACCTTATTCATGCCGTCAAAGGGATATTTCCAATAGAGCACGCTTGACGAGGGCTTGATTATCACGGGATAATCAAACGGAATCTCAAGTTCGTCTCCCTTCGAATATATGACAGTTTTGGGATAATCAATACCGTATGTGTCGCAAAGAGCGTAAAAATCAGCTTTCAGGGTGATTCTATCCAGGATCTCGGGCTCGGTTGCCGAAATAATATAATCGGTAAGCAGATGCTTATTGTGCACAACGAGCGAAACGTAATCGTCGGTGCACCCCATCAGTATCAGATCTTCACCTTTATGCTCGCGTGCGAAATCTGTGAGAATCTCGACAAAGCGTTCCGGATTATCGAGGTCGGGATATGATTTGAAATT
This sequence comes from Eubacteriales bacterium, assembly GCA_045536155.1. Taxonomy (GTDB): domain Bacteria; phylum Bacillota; class Clostridia; order Oscillospirales; family CAG-272; genus JAZQNC01. The sequence goes on along the minus strand of JAZSMZ010000038.1, from coordinate 5,718 downwards.
GATCATTCGCGAGTATTTTGTTGCTCCTATGGCATATCTGCCAAGAACGTAAGATTTAACTCCGTAGCTTTCGTGGAAAGCACGCGCAACATTATAGCAATTAAGGTCGGCCCCGAGTAAAACGGGCACTATTTTTCTTTCCATAACAGTCTTTCTCTATAAATTATTTTTCGTCAATGAAGAAGCGCTTGTACCAGATAAGGAAGGTCAAGGCGGTGTATATCTTACGTCCGTTATTAGCCTTTTGTGCCTTATGATCATAAAGCAGCTTCATAAGGTAAGCGGTATCGAAAAAATCGGATGCAAAGTCTGCATTGAAGTACTCGGCAACAAAGTTGTAGTATTTGTCTTCGGCAAACCAATAGCGAATCGGCACCGGGAATCCCTTTTTGGGACGGTTAGCCCAATCGTCGGGAACCGTCATATTAGCAGCCGCACGGAGAACGTATTTCGTATTAATTCCGTTTATCTTGTAACTTGACGGAATAGTCTGGGCATGAGCCATTACCTCACGGTCAAGGAAAGGTACTCGCAATTCGAGCGACGAGGCCATCGACATCTTGTCTGCCTTGAGAAGTATATCACCGGGCATCCACAAATTCAGATCGAGATACTGCTTTTTGATAAGCTCGTCGCAGTCTGTTACCCTATCGTATATGGGTGCGGCAATCTCAAGGGGAGTTTTGCCGTTTTTATAGATACCTTTGAGGACGTTTTTTGCCTCATTTTCGTCAAATACGTGCGCCTGACCGATAAAATACTCCTCGGGTCGTCCGCTGCACTTGATCATAAAATCATGACCCTTGAAATAGGGCATCTTCTTTGCCGCTCTTGCTGCGGCAAGGCGAAGAGGTGCGGGAATGCGCTTATATTTTCGCATCATGGGAGTTTCATTGTAATCCTCGTAACCGGCGTAAATTTCATCCGCACCCTCGCCCGAAAGGACAACTGTTACGTGTTCGGCGGCAAGGCGCGCGAGGAAATAAAGCGGGATAGATGAAGGATTGGATTGCGGCTCGTCCATATGATACTGGATATCGCCGAGGGCATCAAAGCACTCATCGGCAGTAAGCATGCGTCGGTAATTCTGTATGCCGAGGATATCTGAAAGCTCGGCGGCATAGTTTGTTTCGTTGAAATTGTGGTAGTCGAATCCGACCGAGAAGGTCTTATCGGGCATCATAGCCGCAGTGATATAGCTGGAATCGACTCCTCCGCTCAAAAACGCACCGACTTTAACGTCTGCAATACGGTGAGCTCTTACCGATTCGTTGATAACCTCATCAAGCTTTTCAGCGCATTCTTCAAAGGAAACGTCATCCGATTTAAAATCGACATCCCAATAACGGCGGATATTCATTTCGCCGCTCTTGATATCGTAGCAAAAACAGTGCGCAGGGGGGAGCTTGAAAACGCCTTTAAAGAAGGTTTCTTCGGTTGCTGAATACTGGAAGGTCAGATAGGGGCGTATAGCTTCTTCGTTCAAGCGTTTTTCAAATCCCGGGCAATCAAGAAAAGATTTTATCTCAGATCCGAACGCAAAGCCGCCATCGGTAAGACGGGTGTAGTAAAAGGGCTTGATTCCGAAGAAATCGCGCGCGCCGAAAAGGATATTGCGATCACGATCATATATAACGAATGCAAACATACCGCGAAGACGGTCAACTATGCCCTCTTTATACTCTCTGTATCCTTCAAGCAAAACTTCGCTGTCGCTTCTGCCTTTAAAGGTGTGTCCCTTTGCTTCGAGATCGGCACGAAGAGACATGAAATTGTATATCTCGCCGTTGAAAACGATGGCACACTCACCATCGTCGCTGACCATCGGCTGGCGTCCTGCTTCGCTTAAATCAATAATGCTGAGTCGGCGAAATCCGAGTGCAACCTCTCCGTCGGGAGATATATACTCACCATCCATGTCGGGACCGCGATGGACAATTCGATCGGTCATCTTTTTCAAATATTCGGCTTTGTTTTCAAGTTTGGATGTAAATCCTGCAAATCCGCACATTTTGTTGTTTTTACTATGCAAAAGCAGCGATTTTTATCGTGAAAATCCGCGCTTTTGCAATTCCTTTCGGCATGATTTTTAACTAAAAAATTGCTTATAATAATACTTAGAGGGGCGATGACATAAGGTCACACCGCCCCTTTGTATTATGTAAATTATTTCTTGTCAAGCTCGCATCTCTTGAATACTGTCGGGCTAACAATGTTTACAAATGTCTTTCCGCAATTCATAACAAGAGGAGTTCCGTCTTCACAGTAAAGCTTCATGGGAGTATCCTGTGTTGCCTTTTCCCAACGGATCTTTACATACTTACCGCCGGTGATATAATAGCCTTCTCCGCTTCCTGTAGAATCAACACTTATATGGAGAAGCTCGTCATTTAAATCTTTGTGTGCAAGAGAGAGAAGAAGAACGTTTGTAAACTCAAGAGGCTCTTCAGTTTTTGCATCGACGTGAACTATACCGGTGTACTGCGTTCTGGTATATGTATCGGTCTCGGGATTATAAATAAACTCGGGCGAGTGAACGGAATGATACTTAACAACAACGTGAGCAGCACTGCCTGCATCGCTCATATCCTTTGTTTCGCCTGATGCATAATCGTAGAATTTAAAGCTGGACTCAAACGATTCGGAGATCTCGGTATTATAGCCCTTATATTCGATTGCCGCCGAAATAAGCTCGCCTGTGGTCATAAGGCTATGCTCATAACCCATGTTCTGTCTGCGGTCGGCATCGCGGTACCAGTACTTATTGAGGTCGTACATATTGACAAAGTCGAGATTGTTGATATTGCGAATCTTGATCTGGCTGTATGCCTCGGCAGAGCCGCCTGCATGAACGAACAATGCATTATGATTTGCCGCAAAATCCATAAAATATTCACGCGCGGAGCGAACCGAACCGATAACGCCCTTACTTGGCATATCATCAAAGATAGCGTAAAGACGGGTGACAAAGCCTTCTACCATGCATTCATATATTACGCCTGCCTCGCTGAGTCCCCACTGGGGCAAGCTCTTTTTAAGGTTATTGATCATCACGCCCACGGGACGCTGACCGTATATTTCGGCAGTTGTGGGAAGTCCGGTGAGACGGCTGTAAACGCCTTCGTCAAACTCAGAAGTAGTTTCTTCAACTTCTTCAGTTGTTTCTTCTGTTGTTTCTTCAACTGTTTCTTCGGTAGTATCTTCAGCTACAGTCGTTTCCTCTTCGGTTACTTCTTCGACGGTAGTTTCATTTTCAGTCGTAATATCTGATGTGGACTGATCATCAGTCTGATCGTCATTTGAGTTATCGCTGCCGCATGAAGCAAAAGAGGTAATAATCATCAAAGAAACTAAAAGCAACAAAATAAATCTCACAAGCTTACTATTCACAACGGTTTCTCCTTAAAAATCATGATGAATCATTGATGCAATAATCCGTTTTGATACGCCAATCAGCTGTAATTATTGGAATATACAACACATAGTATTATAATACAATATGCCTGTTTTGTCAACATATCTCATGCTCAAAAAACGCACATCGGAAGACCTTTTAAATATCCGTGTGCGTTTTAATAATTTTATTTATTGAGCTTATCAAGCCAGATGAGTCCGATATCCATAGCCTCAAAAAGGCCGTGCTTTTCGAACTGCTTTTCAATACGCTCGTGAGCGGGCTTCGTGGTATCGGTGCTGAGTATCTGTACAAGGATCTTATCAGGCACCTCGTAGCTCTGACCGGGTACATTGCTTTCAATCGTAGTGTTCGACAGAATTATCATAAACATAATGTATTTATCGGACATATCGCCGTAACAGATGGCGTTTTTCTCACGCACCAACGGCTTGCCTCTATACATGTAATATTGACCTTTATCAAGTATCGCTGCCATTATATCATCTCCATAAACAATTATTCTTACAAAATTAAATACATATTATATAATACCATACATTGTGTAGCCTGTCAAGCGATAGTCCGAACGTCTTTGTTAATTTTTTTCAAAATTCAAATTTCATATGCATAAGCGACGTTATTTTACAATGTACGGGCTCTTTTTTATAAAATCGCCCGATGGCTTTCTTTGCAAAAGAGCATATAGTGCCTCAGCCTTAGCTGACATCGCATATTGCGCGGCGATCTTTTCATTGTCTGCAAGGCGCTTTGTTATATGCGCGGGCTTTGTGACGATAAAATCGCCGTTCATCCTGTTAAGCGCTTCCCTTCCATTTTGTGACAGAGCAAGCAAGGTAGTATATGCGGGAGAAGCAAGCAGGATATCGCGATTTATGCCAAGAAGCGAATTTAAGCAGGCTCGGCGTATCTTTGCATCGGTATATTTTTTAGTCGAGCAGAGCGTAACAAAATCATCATAATCTCTGCATTCTGCCGCGCATTTCAACAGTCTTTCACCAAGTCCGCCCGTGCAATCCTCATACAGTGTTATATCGCCGTCAAACAGCCTCAAATGCGATATAAGCGCATTTCCGTATGTTTCTGTATTGGGAGTGCTCTCATTGCAAAGCGTGTCGAAAGCACATTTAGGCATCATCTCGCGCAACGCATCTAAATCACGGTTTTTAAGCATTTTTCGCGACTCGGTAGCGGTATAAACGCCTCTACGAAGAATGGGAAAAGGTGCTATTTTACCGGACGTTAGTTTAAGGGCCTTCATATATTCGAGCGCAAGAATGTCATTCGGGCTATCTGCAAGATTTTCACCGTAAAGCTTTTGATAAGCTTCACATCTCAGTAAAATATCAGAGCTCTGCGGGCAATTTGAGCGAAGTGCGGCCAGCTCATCAGTATATTCGTCGCTCAAAACGCGGTCTGCTGTTAAGGCAAGCTTTTCAAGCTTGAAGCTCTCGCATCCGAAGCAAAGATAGTCTACATTTCCGACAGAATTCAATATTTCAACAGACGCGCGTGCAAAATGCTCGGCACATCCCGATGACCAGGGAAACGGCAGTTCGAGAACGATATCCGATCCGCATTTAACTGCGGCTTTTGCGCGTGCGTATTTATCGCAGACTGCCGCCTCTCCGCGCTGGACCCAGTTTCCGCTCATAAGCGATAAAATCACACTGTCGGCACCAAAAGCGTCGCGGATAATATTGATTTGTCTTTTATGGCCCTTGTGGAAGGGGTTATATTCACAAATAATGGCTATTACTTTCATATAATTTTATAATAATGTGAAAACTTTTTAACTTTCTCTTGTAAAATTTGTTTTTATAATGTATAATGTTCACAATATGTCATAAAACAATTCAATAGACATACGGAGGATAATATATCACATGAAGGTACTTGTTGTTAATGCAGGAAGCTCGTCCCTCAAATATCAGCTTTTTGACACCGCAACTGAAGAAGTTCTTGCAAAGGGTATTTGCGAACGCATCGGTATTGACGGACGTATTGAGCACCGTCTCGGCGAAAAGGGCGAAAAGCACAAGAAGGACATTGAGATGCCCAATCACTCTGTTGCAACCAAGATCGTTGTTGACTATCTCACCGATCCCGAACTCGGATGCATCAAGGACATGAGCGAGATCGAAGCTGTCGGTCACCGCGTAGTTCACGGCGGTCCCTACTTCTTTGAAAGCGCTCTCGTAACTCCCGAGGTTATGGAAAAGCTCCGTCTCTGTGTAGACTTTGCTCCTCTCCACACTCCCGCACACCTTATGGGTATCGACGGCTGCCTTGCAGTTATGCCC
>JAZSMZ010000072.1:0-32528 GCA_045536155.1 Eubacteriales bacterium | reverse complement strand
ATCCGCCGTCTGTACGGCACGAGGGTGGTCGGTCACACCGGCACTCTTGATCCGATGGCGACGGGCGTGCTTTGCATCCTTATCGGACGTGCGGCGAAGGCGGCCGAATATATCGTTGCCGATACCAAGCATTACCGCGCGCTTTTGCGTCTGGGTGAGACATACGATACCGGCGACGTCACCGGCAGTCTTTTGACCAAAAGCGAAAATATCCCCTCGTTTGACGAGCTGAAAAAGGCAAGCGATGGCTTTGTCGGCGATATAAAGCAGATCCCGCCGATGTACAGCGCCATCAAGGTGGGCGGCAAAAAGCTTGTCGATCTGGCAAGACAGGGCATCGAGATCGAGCGAGAGGCAAGGGATATCACCGTTTACTCTATCGATTGCAAAGAGACCGATCGTGCCGACGAGTTCGTTTTAGACGTTGTCTGCTCAAAGGGAACGTATATCCGCACGCTTTGCGAGGATATAGGCGCACATCTCGGATGCGGAGGCACTATGGCCGCGCTTACAAGAGTGGCGTCGGGCAAAATGTCGCTCGATAATTCATATACCCTCGATCAGATCGAGCAGATGAGCGAAGAGGAGCGCCGAGCGGTGCTTATCGAAACAGAGGAGCTTTTTGCATCTCTTCCCGCAGTGTCCCTTCCCGATTTTTTCGAGCGACTTTCGCGCTCGGGCTCGGAGATATATCAAAAAAAGATCAAGACAGACTATGAGATAGGCCAAAGAGTAAGAATATGCGGCAAAAACGGTTTTTTTGCTCTCGGCGAGGTGCGCGACTATCCCGACGGAAGCGCCGTTAAGGCTATCAAGACGTTCAATCTCGAATAAAAAATATACATAAACACGGAGTGAAAAAATAATGACAGGTGCTGAATTTGTCGTTGATTTTCTTAAAAAAATGCAGACGGACACCGTCTTTTGCTATCCCGGAGTGGCGGTGCTCGAGCTTTTTGACGCGCTCGGCAAGAGCGACATAAATCATGTGCTCGTTCGCCATGAGCAGGGCGCCGTTTTTGCGGCGTCGGGCTATGCGCGCGCATCGGGAAAAGTGGGCGTATGCATCGCAACGTCCGGCCCCGGTGCCGTCAATCTGACTACCGGCATAAGCGACGCTTATCTTGACAGTGTGCCCATGCTTGTAATTACCGGTCAGGTCGATTCCGCATCGATAGGACGCGATGCCTTCCAGGAGGCCGACATTATGGGCATAACCCTGCCCGTAACAAAGCACAACTATCTCGTAAAGGACAAGAATCAGCTTCGAGCAGTGCTTGCCGAGGCGTACAAGATCGCATCGTGTCACAGATGCGGCCCTGTTTTGGTCGATATAACGAAGGACGTTTTGTCGGCGGAGATCGAAGACGACGGTGAGGTAAGCTCGCCCCTTCCGAGAAAGAGAATGAACGAATATACCCTTGAAAAGTCGCTTGGCGAGATCGAAAAGGCGATCAAGGAAAGCTATCGCCCGGTAATTTTGGCGGGAGGCGGCGTTGTCGCATCGTCATGCTCTGAAAAGCTCGCCGAGTTTTCCAAAAAGAGCGGCATTCCCGTCGTTGTCACCCTTATGGGCATGGGAATCGTGCTCGGCGACGATGTAAAGCTGTACGGCATGACCGGCGTATACGGAAACAAAGCAGCACAGACAGCACTCTGGCAATCCGATCTTTGCATTGCCGTCGGATGTCGCTTTTCCGATCGGACAGTCAGCGATTTTGCACGTTTTGAAAGTTCGAGAATGATAATACACGCCGATGTTGACCCGGCTGAGATAAACAAGAATTTGCGTGCCGATGTTGCCGCGGTTTGCGATGCGGGCGAGTTTTTCGATGCTCTCATTTCACTCGACGCAAAGCCCGACGAATCCTCGCTCGAGCTTTGGATATCACAGCTTGACGCGCTCAAAACGAAGCACGTTATCGAAAAGCACGAGCACCGTCTTTCGAATTGGGAGATTGTGCGCAGCCTTGACGAATGCGCCAAGGAGAGGGGCGATTGCACCTTCGTTTGCGACGTCGGCGATTTTCAGATGGCGGCCGCACGCGAGCTTGAGCCCTGCTTCGAGCGCGGATTTATCACCAGCGGCGGACTCGGTGCCATGGGATTCGGTCTTCCTGCCGCGATCGGCGCGAGCATGTACGGCGGTGACGGGGCAAAGCAGGTGGTCCTTTTGGCAGGCGACGGAGGCTTTCAGATGTCGATGCAGGAGCTGTCCACCGTCAAAAAGGCCAAAAAGCCGATAAAGATATTCATTTTCGACAACTCGGCGCTCCGCATGATAGTCAATAAGCAGAACGCCCTTTACGGCGGAAACTGCGTCGATTCGCGACTGAGCGACAATCCCGATTTTGCGCTTATCGCCGAGGCCTATGGGATCGATCACGTCACTCTTGACGTGTCGGGACGCGAGAGCGTAAAGCAAAAGATCGCCGAGATACTCTCTGCTGATTCTCATACCATCGTTTGCTGTAAGGTATGAGTAAAAAAGGGCAAAAAGAGTAAAAAATCTATCTTTTTTATTAAAAGCTCTTGAAATTAGATCGTATTTGTGATATTATTGAAAAGTAAACGCGATGAAAGGGAAGGATCGCGGCATTTGCTTTGTACAGAGATGATCGCCTTTGGCTGTAAGTGATCTCAAAGCGGCCGATGCTTTATCCATTTCGCCCCGGAGCGGATTCGGTGAAAACGTGTGAAAAGTAGCCGGATACGGATTTGACTCCGTTATAAGGTCTTGTCGGCAAAATGCCGATGCAGAGAGTGCGCTATAGCGCAAATAAAAGGTGGTAACGCGGAAATTTTTTCGTCCTTTTGACAAATTATTGTCGAAAGGACTTTTTATTTTGCCTGCCGCCGAAAAAACAGTTATCAAATACCATTTTCTGAAAGGAAAAAGATAAATGAAAGCAAAACTTGAACAGATCCGTCTTTCGGCACTCGAACAGCTTGAAGCGGTTACAACAAAGGAAGAGCTTGAAGCATTTCGCGTAAAGATGCTCGGCAAAAAGGGCGAACTTACCGCAGTGCTTCGCGGAATGGGTCAGCTTACTGCCGAAGAACGCCCCGTTATCGGTCAGCTGGCAAACGAGATCCGCGCGATAATCGAAGAAAAGCTTGAAGCACGCTCAAAAGAGCTTGAAGGAGCTGCGCTCGGCGCAAAGCTTCGCGCAGAAAAGCTCGATATCACAATGCCCGGCGTTGCTCCCAAGATGGGCAAGCGCCACCCCTTGGCTAAGGTTGAAGCCGAGATGGCAGACATCTTCCGCTCGATGGGCTTTGACATCGTTGAAGGACCCGAGGTTGAAAACGACTACTACAACTTCGAGGCGCTCAACACACCCGCAAATCATCCTGCACGCGACGTTCAGGATACCTTCTATTTCACCGACAGCACGCTGCTCCGCTCGCAGACCTCGTCGGTACAGATCCGTCAGATGGAAAACGCAACTCCCCCAATCCGCATGGTTTCTCCCGGACGAGTTTACCGCGCCGACACAGTTGATGCCACTCACTCGACCATGTTTCACCAGATGGAAGGTCTTGTTGTTGACAAGGGAATCACCATGGGCGACCTTAAGGGCACACTCGAAATTTTCGCAAAGAGAATGTTCGGCGAGAGCACCCGAGTAAGATTCCGTCCCCACCATTTCCCCTTCACCGAGCCGTCGGCCGAGGTTGACGTTTCCTGCTTCGTATGCGGAGGCGAGGGCTGCCGTGTTTGCAAGGGCGAAGGCTGGATCGAGATCCTCGGCGCAGGTATGGTACATCCCAACGTACTGCGCGCCTGCAACATCGATCCCGAGGAATATACCGGCTTTGCCTTTGGCGTAGGTATCGAACGCGTAGCAATGCGCCGCTACAATATCAGCGATATGCGCTTGCTTTACGAAAACGACGTTCGCTTCCTTGAACAGTTTTAATTGAGGACGAAAGGAGAAACAGTATGAACCTTCCCATGAAATGGCTTGCCGAATTCACCGACGTCGGCGATATAAATATTAAAGATTACTGCGACAGAATGACCCTCACCGGCTCTAAGGTAGAGGGCTGGTCTACTCTTGCCGACGACATTCAGAATGTAGTTATCGGTAAGATTCTCACCATCACACCCCACTCCAATTCCGATCACCTTCTCATCTGCTCGATAGATGTTGGCGAAGAGGAGCCCCGTCAGATCGTCACCGGCGCACACAACATCTCCGAGGGCGACCTCGTACCCGTTGCAAAGGCACCTGCAAAGCTGCCCGGCGGTATCGAGATCAAGTCGGGCAAGCTTCGCGGCGAAAAGTCGGACGGAATGCTCTGCTCCATTGCCGAGCTCGGACTTACTCTGCACGATATGCCTTATGCGATCGAGGACGGAATCCTCATTTTGAAAGAAGAGGTGCCCATGAGTGTCGGTCAGGATATCCGCGAAGCGCTTATGCTGTCAGATGACGTTGTCGAATTTGAGATCACCCCCAACCGCCCCGACTGCCTTTCGGTCATCGGTCTTGCACGCGAAACAGGTGCATCCTTTGGACGTGAGGTAAAATATCATACTCCCGTTGTCAAGACAAGCGGCGGAAATGTAGGCGATTATATTTCCGTTGAAGTGAAGAACACCGATCTCTGTCCGCGATACACTGCAAGAGTTGTTCGCAACGTAAAGATCGAGCCCTCGCCGCTCTGGCTGAGAATGAGACTCCGCGCCGCAGGCGTTCGCCCGATCAACAACATCGTCGATATTACCAACTACGTTATGCTTGAGTATGGTCAGCCCATGCACGCTTTCGATTATTCCTGCCTCAACGGCAAGAAGATCATCGTCCGCAACGCTGAAAACGGAGAAAATTTCCGCTCGCTCGACAGCATTGACCACACTCTTAAGGATTCGATGCTCGTAATCGCCGACGAGAGCCGTGCCGTTGCCCTTGCAGGTATCATGGGCGGCGAAAACAGCGAGATCACCGATACTACCGCAACTGTTGTATTTGAATCGGCAAACTTCCTCGGCTCGTCGGTACGCCTTACCTCCCGCGCACTCGGCATGAGAACCGAAAGCTCGGGTCGCTTTGAGAAAAATCTCGATGCCGAGATGACTCTTGCCGCTGTTGACCGCGCTTGTGAGCTTGTCAATATGCTCGGAGCAGGTGAGGTTGTGGACGGAATTATCGACGTCTACGGCAAGAAGAGAGAGACTACCGTTCTCACTCTTGAATCTGAAAAAATCAACTCCTTCCTCGGAGAAAATATTCCCGAAGATACCATGCGCGAGATCTTCAAATCGCTAGATTTCGGCGTTGAGGGCAATACGATTACCGTTCCCTCCTTCCGTTCCGACGTTGAGTGCCGTGCAGACCTTGCAGAAGAAGTGCTCCGCATATTCGGCTACGACACCGTCAAGGCAACTCCCTTCAGAAGCGGAGTTAAGACAGGTCAGTTCTCGCCTCGCTATGCTTACCGTCAGCGCATCAATGATCTGCTTTGCTGCTACGGACTTGACGAGAGCTATTCCTTCTCCTTCATTTCTCCCACCTTCTACGATAAGATAGGAATCGAGCGCCCCGAGCTGCTTCGTATCCGCAATCCCCTCGGCGAGGACACATCGGTAATGCGTACCGTAATCCTCCCCTCGCTGCTCGAATCTCTTGCGCGCAACTACAATTACGGCGCACCTTCGGCAGGACTTTTCGAGAGTGCATCGGTATATCTGCCTGTCGAGGGCAAAGAACTTCCCGATGAGCCTCTCCGCACCGTTGCCGCATTCTACTCGATGGGCGATTTCTACACCATGAAGGGTATAGTTGAAGCCGTCCTTCGCGACAGCGGACTCGTTTACGAGATCGATTCGTGCGACGCTCCCTACTACCATCCCGGACGCACAGCTTCGATGAAGCTTAAAAAGACGGGCGAAACGCTTGTAACTTTCGGCGAGCTTCATCCCGACGTTGCCGACAGATATGGCTTTGACAACGTAAGAGTATATGCTGCCGAGTTCAACTCCCAGCTCATGTTCGAAAACGCCGACTTTGTCCGCGAATACAAGGCGCTTCCCAAGTATCCCTCCGTCAGCCGCGACCTCGCATTCATCATCGATGAGGACATCACCGCAGGCGCTGTTGAAAAGGTTATGAACGAAGCAGGCGGCAAGCTTGTTGAGGATATTAAAGTATTCGACGTTTACCGCGGCAAGCAGCTTCCCGAGGGCAAGAAGAGTATGGCCTTCAACATCACTCTCCGCGCTCCCGACCGTACCCTTACCGACGAAGAGGCCGACAAGGATACCGCAAAGATCCGCCGTGCAGTTGAAGAAAAGCTCGGCGCGTCGCTCAGATAATAACAACGATTGATAAAAAATCTCTCCCGTGTTACAATGTAATAGGGAGAGATTTTCTTCATCTCATTATATAGGGGAAACATTGATATGAAAATTGCAGTTGTAACGGGCGCATCGTCGGGAATGGGACGCTGCTTCGTTGAGGATATAGATAAAGATAAGGAGCTTGATGAGATATGGGTCATTGCGCGCAGGCTTGATCGGCTTGAAGCGCTGATTGGTACGACACGGGCAAAAATCCGACCGATTGCACTAGATCTGACACACGATGAGAGCATTGAGAGCTACAAAGCTATGCTTGATGCAGAAAAGGCAGACGTTTCGGTGCTGGTCAACGCCGGCGGATACGGTATATTCCATAAATTTACCGATACAAAAGAAAGCGACATCTGCGGAATGATCGACCTCAACGCAAAGGCGTTGGCGATGATCAGCTATGCGACGCTGCCCTATATGAAACGCGGCGGCGAGATATATCAGCTCGGCTCGCTTTCGTCGTTCCAGCCGGTGCCGGGCATGCCAGTCTATGCCGCGACAAAGGCATTTGTACTAAGCTTGTCACGCGCGATGAACGTGGAGCTCAAAGACAGAGGTATCAGAGTCATGGCGGTCTGCCCGGGCTGGATAAAGACCGAATTTTTCGAGCGCGCCATGGATGACGCGACCATATCCTATTTTAATCGGTTTTATCTTCCTTCTCAGGTTACAAAAAAGGCATTACGCGATATGAAACGAGGACGTGACGTGTCAATACTCGGTCTTCCCGTTCGCGCGCAGGTGCTTGGCGTTAAGCTTTTGCCGCACAGACTGATCATGAAGATATGGTGCAATCAGCAGAAGCTGAAATGAATACGTGCATAAAAACGGATAAAAGCTCGACAGATTTAATCTGCCGAGCTTTTGTATTTTTACGGCTGTTTGTCGTAGTAGATGTACTCTTTTAAGTCGTAGTCATAATAACGTCCCAAGTAGTCGTCGTATAGCCACTGACCCCAAAGACAAAGTTGTGAAAGAGGATGTTCTATAAGTTCGTTTGCAGCGCTTATGCTGTGAACACCGTTTTTGGTTACGTCCACACGGAATGTTTCATCTTTTTCACCAAAATTAATTTTATAGAGTATACTATATTTTTTATCACCGCGGTAATCGTAACCGTTGTCAGATATTGTGATGCATTCGAAGGATTTTATACGTCCGAGTTCTTCAAGCTTTTCGCCCATTTCGCAGAACTTTTTCATCCCGTCATTTTCGATGTATTTAAGGTCGTTTTCTTCAAAATCTTTGCCACTCATCCATTCGTGCTTTTTTGCCTCAATATCCCAATACGAAAAGGCGTTTTCGTAGTTGCCATCACTTAAAGCAGTCATAAATTCATTTGTGTAAGTAAGCGCTTCTTCCTCTGTATATTCTACAAAGGGTGTATTGTGCTTGCTTCCAATGATGAAGGCCATTGGAACAAGCAAAAGAACGACAATAATGGTGACAAGCCAATACACTCTCTTTTTTTTATATCTTTTCTGAATTTTTTTTAATGGCTTTATATCGTCTACGTTTTTTTTGGGAATGGAGATATCGTCCTGCAGTTGTGACAGAATATTACGGCAGTTGGTACAGTCCTTTAAGTGCTCCTCAATTAGAGACGCGCTTTCTTTTGAACATACACCGTCGTAATACATTGGAAGGATATCTTCAATAACTTTGCATGGCAGTTTCATTACAGTTCCTCCTTGATCTTTAATCTTGCTCGGTGATAAGTGACTCTTGCCCATGTTTCGGTCTTGCCGAAGAGTTCTGCTATTTGCTTGAACGGAAGTTCGCCAAATGTTCGAAGTGAAAAGACTTCTTTGTACGGCTCTTCCAAAGTGTGTAAAACTTTGTGAATTGAAAAAAACATTTCTTTGTCTAAGTAAATATCTTCCGCGCTTGTATTGCATTGTAGTAAATCCATATCGGCATCAGAATTTTGATGCTTGTGTTTTCGGTATAAGGATATGTAAGTGTTTTTTGCTATCTGACATAACCAAACATATATCTTGCATTTTCCGTCGAAGCTGTCCAATTTAGTCAATGCTTTGTAAAAGGTTTCTTGAGTAATCTCTTCCGCGATGTATTCGTTTCGACATAGCGATAATGCATAACGGTATACATCTTTGAAATACAAATTGTACACGTTTTGAAAATCGGTCACTTTATCACCTCCTTTGTCCATAAGACGCACTAGCATTGATTTCGTTACAAGGATTTTTACATTTTTATTATATCACATAATTGGCGCGGAAACAATGAAAACAAAACGGTAAAAAAGTAGTAATGTGCCGCCTTTTTGTTCTTGCAAAAAAACGCTTTTTATTATGCGATGCACAATATCTTGTGTCAATATCTTTTAATAAATATCTATATGTAGAATTTTTCGTCGTATTTCTGTTGATTTCGCGCATTGACTTTAGGGTAGATTTTGGATATAATATCACTACTGCTTTTTGAGAGGAGAAATGTATTTTATGAAGATAGGCGGACTGCAAAAGCTGTCGATGGTCGATTATCCGGGAAAGATGTGTGCCACCGTTTTTTTGCGCGGGTGCAATCTGCGCTGCCCCTTTTGCCACAATTCCTCTCTTGTGCTGATTGAGCGTAAGACCGATGAGATATCGCCCGACGATGTGCTCACCTATCTTAAAAAGCGCAAGGGAATGCTCGACTGTGTCTGCATCACCGGCGGCGAGCCGCTGCTCAATTCCGATCTTAGTGATTTTTTGCGTGAGATCAGACAGATTGGATATCAGATCAAGCTTGACACAAACGGTACCTTTCCCGATCGGCTCAAAGCAATCATCGACGAGGGACTTTGCGATTACGTCGCAATGGACATAAAAAACTGTCACGAAAAATATGCCGAAACCTGCGGACTCGGAGACATTTTTGATACAAAATGTATAAACGAGAGTATAAATATACTGAAAAATGCAAATATCCCCTATGAATTCAGAACGACAGTGGTAAAAGAGCTGCACACGCCCGACGATATTTTGAAGATTGGCGAGTACTTAAATGGCGCTCCGCGCTACTTTTTACAGCAATATCGCGACTCGGGTGACATTCTCGGCGGCACTTTTGAAGCTTTTGCTGACAGCGAGCTGCAAAATATGGCAGATAGTGTAAAAGAGTTCTTCGGAGAGGTGTCGGCACGGGGGATTTAGACGATATATTGTATATTCATCAAAAAATAAATACTATATATTGTGGTTAACCCCTTGACAAACACAATATTTTCGGTTATAATATATCTCGCGGAACAAAAGTGCGCCCTTTTTCGGGTGCAGTTAAAAGAGTAATAAATTTATCTACAAAGAAAGGAAGCCCGAAGAGCGAAGTCTTCGGCAACGGTAACAACAATGTATAGAGTAAAAAAGAGAGACGGTTCGGTCGTCGACTTTAATCTTGAAAAAATACGCGTTGCGATAATCAATGCCTTCAACGCAACCGAGAAGCCCTATAACGATGACGTGATCGATATGCTTGCCCTTAAAGTTACCGCGGATTTCACTCCCAAGATCAAGGGCGGAGTTATAGACGTTGAGGATATCCAGGACAGCGTTGAGCTTGTTCTTATCCAGGCAGGCTTTGCCGATGTTGCAAAGGCATACATCCTCTACCGTAAGCAGCATGAAAAGATCCGTAATATGAAATCGACGATGCTCGACTACAAAAAGCTCATCGACGATTACGTATACATCCGCGACTGGAGAGTTAAGGAAAACTCCACCGTTACATATTCTGTCGGCGGACTTATCCTTCACGTTTCGGGAAAGAATACCGCAAAGTATTGGCTTTCCGAAATATATGATGACGAAGTTGCAAAGGCACACGACAGCGCCGACATCCACATCCACGACCTTTCGATGCTCACCGGATACTGCGCAGGCTGGTCGCTCCGTCAGCTTATTCAGGAGGGTCTCGGCGGCGTTCCCGGCAAGATCACATCCAAGCCCGCAAAGCACCTCGTTTCGCTGTGCAACCAGATGGTAAACTTCCTCGGCATCATGCAGAATGAATGGGCAGGCGCTCAGGCATTCTCCTCCTTTGATACATATCTCGCCCCCTTTATCAAGGCAGACAATCTCTCCTATTGGGAAACAAAGAACTGCATCCAGTCCTTCGTTTACGGCGTAAATACTCCCAGCCGCTGGGGTACTCAGGCACCATTCTCCAACATCACCCTCGACTGGACCTGTCCGCCCGACCTTCGTGACCAGAAGGCCATCGTCGGCGGCAAGGAGATGGATTTCACCTACGGCGACTGTAAAAAAGAAATGGATATGATCAACCGCGCATTCATCGAAACGATGATCGAAGGTGACGCCAACGGACGCGGATTCCAGTATCCTATCCCCACCTACTCCATCACCCGTGATTTCGACTGGTCTGACAACGAAAACAACCGTCTTCTCTTCGAGATGACCGCTAAATACGGCACACCCTATTTCTCCAACTACATCAACAGCGATATGGAGCCCAACGACGTTCGTTCGATGTGCTGCCGTCTCCGCCTTGACCTCCGTGAGCTCCGCAAGAAATCGGGCGGATTCTTCGGATCGGGCGAGAGCACCGGTTCTATCGGCGTTGTAACCATCAACTTGCCCAGAATTGCATATCTTGCAAAGGACAAGGACGATTTCTACCGCCGCCTCGACCGCATCATGGATATCTCCGCACGTTCGCTCAAGGTTAAGAGAACCATCGTTACACGTCTGCTTGAAGAGGGACTTTATCCCTATACCAAGAGATACCTCGGTACCTTCGACAACCACTTCTCCACCATCGGTCTTATCGGTATGAACGAAGTAGGTCTCAATGCAAAGTGGCTCCGCGCAGATCTTACACACAGAGAGACTCAGGAGTTCGCAAAGGAAGTTCTCAACCACATGAGAAATCGCCTCTCCGACTATCAGGAAAAATACGGCGATCTTTACAATCTCGAAGCAACTCCTGCAGAGTCCACCACATACCGTCTTGCTCAGAAGGATGTTGAGCTTTATCCCGATATCATCACCGCTGCCAAGGACGGAGATACCCCCTACTACACCAACAGCTCTCATCTCCCCGTTGGATATACCGAGGACGTTTTCGAAGCACTCGATATCCAGGATGAGCTGCAGACTCTCTATACCTCGGGTACAGTATTCCACGCTTTCCTCGGCGAAAGACTTCCCGATTGGAAGACCGCGGCAGAGCTTATTCGCAAGATAGCTGAAAATCACCGTCTGCCCTATTATACACTTTCTCCTACATATTCGGTATGCCGCAACCACGGATACATCACCGGAGAAGTATTTGAATGTCCCGAGTGCGGTCAGAAGACCGAGGTTTACAGCCGTATTACCGGTTACTACCGTCCCGTTCAGAACTGGAACGACGGTAAGGCACAGGAGTTCAAGGACAGAAAGCTTTACGACATTTCCAAGTCCACTCTCCACGACCGCGCAGACGCTATGGCAAAGGCAGAGGCCGAAGAAAAGGCAGCAGCGATGACCGTTGTTCCCATGCTCTTCACCACCAAGACCTGCCCCAACTGCCGTACCGCAAAGGCCGCACTTGATGCTGCAGGCATCAAATACGAGGTAGTTGACGCAAACGAATCGCGCGAGCTTGCGATGGAATTTGACATCAAGCAGGCTCCCACCCTCGTTGTCAACGGCAAAAAGTATGCCGGAATTGCCGCAGTCAAGTCGTACATCGAAGGCTGCAAGGCAGTTGGATAAGAATTAAAAAGAAAAGCTCCGTATCGCGAGATACGGAGCTTTTTTAATTGACTTTTAATTGTTTTACAGTCCTCTTACATATTCGGATGCGGCGAGTGCGGCAACCGATCCGTCGGAGGCGGCGGTGGTGAGCTGGCGAACTGTCTTCTGACGGCAGTCACCTGCAACGAAGATGCCCTTTTTGCTTGTGTGGCAATCTTCCGATGCCAAAACAAAGCCCTCACCGTCAAGCTCGATAATATCCTTGAACGGAGTGGTCGCGGGGAGATTTCCGATGGCAACGAACAATCCGTCGACAGGCATTTTAGTGATATTGCCCGACGGAATGTCCTCGATCTCGAGATGCTCGATCGAGCTTTCGCCGACGATTTTCGCAACTCTCGCATTGAGCACCATTTTGATCTTTTCATTGCTCTTTACGGCGCGAACGGTTGTCTCGTCCGCTCTGAATCCTTCGCGGCGGTGAATGAGAGTGACCGATTTGCATATATCGGCAAGATAGAGCGCGTCCTGGAGCGCGGTCTGACCTCCGCCGACGATGGCAACGTCCTGATCGGCAAAGAACGAGCCGTCGCATACGGCGCAGTATGATACTCCCGCACCGGTGAGCTCTTCTTCGCCCTCGACTCCGAGAAGACGTCGCTTCATGCCAACGGCGATAATGATCGCCTTGCCCTCGTATTCGCCCGAATCGGTAGTGACCGTCCAGCCGTTTTCGCTTTCGCGAAGAGTGCTCACGGCCTCAAACTTGAATTCTGCGCCAAAGCTTGTTGCCTGATCCAAAAGTCGCTCGGAAAACGTTGCGCCGTCGATGGCCTCGACCGAAGGGAAGTTTTCCACGCGGTGCGAATAGGCGATCTGACCGCCGACCAGCTCACTCTCGAGAAGGAGTACCTTCATCGAGGCGCGGCAGGCGTATATAGCGGCTGTCATTCCGGCACAGCCCGATCCGATAATAATTATATCGTACATTTTACTTCTTCTTTTCTTTAGAATTTTATATCGCCAAGAGAAACCCTGGTCTTGTTTTTCGAAGCGATCGGGATATACTTTTCGGTGCTTCCCATCATGACGTATTCATCTCCGTTTTCGTCGGCCTTGACGGGATAGATGGAGAATGCGGCAATACCTTTCGCTTCAAGATCGAAGGGAAGGGAATCGTTCTTCTTTATACGGAAATATTTCTTGGTGAAATATTCGTATGCGACATATTCGCCGTCACCGAGTCCGGGAATGGCGGAGAAATCGATATTCTCTGTAACCTTTTCGTTTTTGACGTTGAATACTGCCAATGCGAAATTGTCGCCGCTGAAGTTGTATACCTTGAGCGATCTGCCCTCAGCGCGGCAGTTGGTGTACAGACAGTTGGCGGTGGGACGTGCATTTTCGTCGCACATCATGACGTCTCCGTTGTCCTCAATTACCGGCATAAGGTTTTCAGGAAGGGTGATACCAATCTGGTCGCTCGTATATACGGGCGAGCCGGAGATGGCGCGGAGAACGCCGTGATGAACGGCATACTCGTGATTGCTCCACCACATATCGAAGTCGCAGTAGTAAAGCTGACAGTGCCAGAGGGCGTTGTACATATTCTGCTCGCAATGGAAGAAGAAATCCTTGCCCGCATCATTGGGGAAGAAGTCGTCGCTGTTGCGCGATACCGCGGTAATCGGACGAGCGAGCGCGTTTTCTATGTGCATGCCCATGCAGTTGACTACTGCGCCCTTGAAGTTTTTGATTATCGAACGTTCGATGGCATTGTGGCAATGACGGCAGCTGACAGATGTGGGCTCAAGACCCTTGACAAGCCCGATAGTTGAGCTCTGATTGTCAACCTTAACGAAATCGATGCCGCAGCTCTTGAGATAGCTGTGCCAGGTATCCCAGAATACAAAGGCCTTGTCTTCATCAAGGGAGGGGAGGAATCTGCCTGACTGAGGGGACTGATAGATGTAATCCTTCATCTGCTCATAGAGCTCAGATTGCGGATGAACACCATTCCACCAACCGAGGAAGGCGTGCCATACGGCAACCTTTTCGATTCCGTATTCCTCTTTCATTCGTGTGACAACAGCCTTAAGTCCGCTCGGGAATTTTGCACGGTTTTCAATGAAGGAGCAAAGCTGACCCTCGCCGCCCGTCTGCATCCAGCCGTCGTCGATGATTACCCATTTTACGGGGATATTCTTTTCTTTGAATTCGTCGAGCTTTTTGAAAATAAGCTCTTCGCAAACGTCATAATAGAATGCGTCCCAGGTGCACCAACCGAGCTTTCTGAAATGGGAGGGAAGGGTGCGCTCGTATCTGAGCGGAACGCGGATTGCGCCGCACTGACGTGCAAAGCGGTGCGCGGAATCGATTGCTTCGTAAGGGTCGGCCGAAACAGCGATCGATGCAAACGCGCCCGAGTAATACTCAAGTCCGCCGAACTCTGCCGACAGATCGAGTCGTCCGCCTTCACATTCTGCGCGGAAATTGTCGCCGCAAAGGGCGGCCAAAGCCCAATGCTGATTTCCCTCTTTTATAAGGAGGGAGAAATGCTTGCCGCGGAGGTCATCAAAGCTGTTGTTAAAGGAAGGCGCGTTCCAGAAGGGTCCCCAGGCGGAATAGTTGCCCAAAATACGGTCGGGCTTCATGTTTCCAAGCTTGAAGGAAACACCCGCAAAGCCGTAGAATTTCAGATCGTTGAGTACCGCATCAACGTACAGCACGATATTTTTGTCGGTGAATTTTGCGATTACTTCAAATTTCTTTACCTCTGCGGGAGTGTTGTAGCTGAGTATAACACGGTCGGACAAAACGGTTTCGGTGTAGTCGCCAAGCTCAATAGTCTTAAGATCGGGCACGTCGCCGTAGGTGATCGTGGCTTTAAAATCGGAAAAGAGCGCCGATTTCACTTTATTGTAAAGGTTGCTCATGGTGTTATTAATCGCCTTTCGTTAGTCTATGCAAGAATAATGGCTATAATTGCTTATTCAATTTCAAAGGGGATATCACAAAGAAGAACCTTGGTCTTGTTCTTCGATGCGATCGGAACGTACTTGTCGGTGCTGCCCATCATGATGTAGGCATCGGTGCCGAAATCGTCCTCGTCTGCATGAGGAACTACGATGGGGTAGAGCGACCATACTGCAACGCCCTTGCCTGCGAGAGTGAAGTCGATGTCATCGTAGTTGTTTACGAGGGTGTATTTCTTGGTGAAATATTCGTATGCAACGTATCCGCAATCCTTATCAAGGTTGGGAATGGTATCGAACTCGAGCTTGTCGGATACTTCGTTTTCGGAGAGGTTGAATGCTGCAACAGCAAAGTTGTCTCCGCTGCGGTTGAATACCTTAAGAGGCTTGTCTGAGTTGCGGCAGTCGGTGTAGATGCAGTCGAGGGTGGGACGAGCGGCATCGTCGCAGTACATAACGTCACCGTTGTCCTCGATTACGGGGAGAAGGGTTTCGATGTTACTGTTGTCGAGCTCGTCGCTGACGTAGATGGGCGAGCCTGCGATAGCGCGGAGTACGCCGTGACGTACAGCCTCCTCGTGATTGGTCCACCACATATCGTAGTCGCAGTAGTAGATCTCGCCGTGCCAGAGTGCGTTGTAGGCATTCTGGTTGCAGTGGGAAACGAATCCCTTTTCGTTGTCCTTAGGGAAGAAGTCGTCACTGTTGCGCGAAACTGCGGTGATGGGGCGTGCGAGCACGTTTTCCATATTCATGCCCATGCAGTTGATAACCGCGCCGTCGAAGTTTTTGATTATCGAGCGCTCAAGAGCGTTGTGCGCGTGGCGGCAGCCCTCGGCAGTGGGCATCGAGCCCTTGATCCAGCCGGAGGTGGAGCTCTGGTTGTCGATCTTCAAAAAGTCTACGCCGCAATCCTTTAAATAGCTGTGCCAGCCGTCCCAGAACTTAAAGCCCTTTTCCTCGTCAAGAGAGGGGATCTCTCTGCACGATTGGGGGGTATGATAGAGGTATTCCTTAACCTTTTCGTAAAGGGGAGACTGGGGATGGATTCCGCACCAATAACCGAGGAAGGCGTGCCATACGCCGACCTTTTCGATGCCGTATTCCTCTTTCATGCGCTTGATGGTGGCCTTGAGTCCGTTCGGGAACTTTTCGGGCTGCTCTTCGTAAGCGCAGAGGCAGCTGTCATATCCGCTCAACCAGCCGTCGTCGATGATGACCCATTTAACGGGGATATTCTTCTTTTTGAACTCTTCAAGCTTTAAAAAGATCTTTTCTTCGCAGACCTCGCCGTAGAAGGCATCCCACGTGCACCAGCCGAACTTTTTGAAATGCTCGGGGAGAGTGCGCTCGTGCTTGAGGGGTACGCGGATAGCGCCGCACTGGCGGCCGAACTTGAAGGCGTAGTCGATCGCATCATAGGGGCTGGACGAAAGGGAAGCAACCGCGAAGGCGCCCGAGAGACACTCAAGACCTGCAAAGTCGGAGGTGAGGTTGAGATAGCCTTTTTCGCTTTCGGCGCGGAAATTGTCGCCGGTGAGCGAGAGGAGATACCAGTTCAGCGAGCCGTCCTTCATGAGAAGGGAGTGATGAGGATCTGCAAGATCGTCAAAGGTCTTGTTGAAGGTGGGAGTCATCCAGATGGGGTTGCCGTTTCCGTGGCTTCCGAGGATCGCTTCGGGCTCAAGATTTCCGAGCTTGAAGCAGATGGCTCTTTCGAAATTGAAAGCAGCACCCTCAAGGACAGCATTTACGTAAAAAGCAACGGCGTTGTCGTTGAATTTTGCGGTGATCTCGAATATCTTGACCTTGTCGCAGGGCTCAAATGTAAGAATTGCGCGGTCGGAAAGCAGAGTTTCGGTGTAAGAACCGAGTTCGCATGAAGTTTCGTTGTCGTAGTTGATCTTTACCTTGAAATCGGCAAAAAGCTTGGATTTTATGCTTGAATAAAGGTTGCTCATAATGGGTATTCCTTTCGTCGGTAATGGCTGAGTTTATGTAAAAAATGTCTTATCTCAATGCGGCGGCGCCGATGATGCCCGCGTCGTTGCGAAGCTCGGCGATCTTGATCTGAGTGAAGGGACGGTCAACGCCCGATTTTGCACCGTATTCCTGCTCGCGTACCTTGGCTACGAGGGGATCGATCAGATTGCTCTTTTCGTTGGAGATGCCTCCTCCGATGGAGATGATCTCGGGCTGGAAGATGTTGAGGATATTGCATATACCGCAGGCAAGGTAGGAGATGTACTCGTCAACGAGCTCGATTGCGGCTTTATCGCCTTCGCGTGCGGCGTTGAAGGAGGTCTTTCCGCTTGCGCGGTTGATATCGCCCGAGCAGAGCTCCCACATTTTGGAGTCCTTGTTTGCCTCCATCTTTTCCTTTGTCATGCGGACAAGGGCGGTAGCGGAGCTGTATGCCTCCCAGCAGCCCTTTCTGCCGCAGGAGCAGGGTACGCCGTCGTAAACGATAACGATGTGACCGAGCTCGGCGCCCGCATAGTTGAATCCGCTGTAGATCTTGTTGTTGATGATGATACCGCCTCCGACGCCTGTGCCGAGGGTGATCATAACCGAATCCTTTGCGCCCTTTGCAGCGCCCGCAACGGCTTCGCCCAATGCGGCGGCGTTGGCGTCGTTGTCGATGCATACCTTTTTGATGCCGGTGCGCTCAGCGAGCATCGAGCAGATGGGGAATGCCTTGAAGGGCAGATTGTTTGCATATTCGACAGTTCCGCGCTCGGGGTTAACGCTTCCGGGGGAGGCGATACCTGCCGCGATGATGTCGTCGGGTGTAAGAGAAGCATCGGAGATGAGAGTGTTTACCAGCTTTGCCATGTCGTCGATGATGGCGGTGGCATCACGGTCTGCCCCGGTGGGAATGGATGCCTTTTTAATAAGCTTGTAGTTTTCGTCAACAATACCTGCGGCAATATTTGTTCCGCCGAGGTCTATACCGATAGAATACATTTTTGTATACCGTCCTTTTATAAATAATCGTTTTTGTTTTTCACTTTTGAATGCCGAAAAATTGCTCGATCGCATCGGCGATCTTTTCGGATGCATGACCGTCGCCGTAGGGGTTTTCGGCAGAGGCCATTTTGTCGTATACCGCCTTGTCTGTAAGCAAAACAGAAGCTTCGTCGAAGATGACGTCCTCGTCTGTTCCGACTACCTTTACTGTGCCCGCTTCAGCCGCTTCGGGACGCTCGGTCTCGCTGCGGAGCACGAGGACGGGGAGGTCGAATACGGGAGCTTCCTCCTGAAGTCCGCCCGAGTCGGTAAGACAGAGATAGCATCTCTTCATGAGGTTGTGCATGTCGGTCACGTCGACGGGATCGATAAGATGGACTCTCTCGCAGTCGCCGAGAATGGGGAATACGGTGTTTCGCACGGCGGGATTTAAGTGAACGGGGTAGACCACCTCGATGTCGTCGAACTTTTCGACGAGCCTTTTTACCGCGCGGCAGATGTTTTCAATGCCCTGTCCGAGATTTTCACGTCGGTGCGCGGTGAGCACGATGAATCGCTTCGATGAAAAATCGAGCGAGTTGAGGGTGGAGTCGGAAAAGGTGTAATCGTCCTTGGCTGTGTAGCGTATCGCGTCAAGACCCGTGTTTCCCGTGATGTAAATGTTCTCGCTTATGCCCTCGCGCAAAAGATTTTCGCGGCTGTGGGAGGTGGGCGAAAAATGCATGGTGGCGATGTCGCCGGTCAGCGTGCGGTTCATCTCCTCGGGGAAGGGGGAGTAGCGGTCGTAGGTACGCAGACCTGCCTCGACGTGTCCGACCGGGATCTTTGCGTAAAATGCCGACAGCGCGGCGACGAACGACGTGCTTGTGTCGCCGTGGACGAGCACTAAATCGGGCTTTGCATCGTTCAAAACGTCCTTCATTCCCGCGAGAATGTCGGCGCTTATCGAATAAAGATCCTGATTCTTTTTCATGATGTTCAGGTCATAGTCGGATTTGACACCGAATATATTCATGACCGAATCGAGCATCTCGCGATGCTGACCGGTCAGACATACGACGCTCTCGATGCTCTCGCGTCTGCCGAGCTCGAGCACGAGCGGGCACATCTTGGTTGCCTCGGGTCGCGTGCCGAATACCGACATGACTTTTATCTTCTTGTCCATTTTATAAAATCCTTTTTGGCTTTATTTTATAATCTTTTCTTGCCAGCTTTCCAGAAAATCACCGTATGCGGCATCAAAAAGCTGATCGAGTCGATCTCTTTTGCCGCAAAGATAGAGGTGGGCAAAGAGAGCTTCCATTCCGGTAGCGCGGCGGTATTCAACTGCGGAAGCGCTTTTGGGCGCCGATATGCCGTGGGCATTGCGTCCTTTTTTGAAGATAGCCAATTCCTCTTCGTCGAGAAGGGGCTCAATTTTACCGAAAGCCTCGCTCTGCGCCGATGCGCGCACCATCTGGGGCACGACCTGGTTTAATCGGCGCACCTCGCATATCCCGCGCTCGATCGCCTTTTCGCGGGCGATAAGCTCGATCACGGCATCGCCGAGATAGGCAAGTATCGTTCCGTTAAGCTGATTTTGTTCCATAAAGATCCTTTTCGGGTTTCTATAAGTATATACCTCTTTATTATAACATATATTGATTTAAATTACAACCATATTTTGATTTTTCGGGGCAATAAAAAGTGAATTTTTCCCCCAACTGTTGCAGATGTCGGCGATATGGTGTATAATATCGTAAGAATGGTATTTTGAAAGGATAAAGTGATGGATTTTTTGTTTGAAACTATCGCCTCTCCCCGTCCGCTGAGCTTGTTTTCGATAATCCTTCGAATCGTTGTGGCAATCGTTTTCGGCGGTATTATCGGCTTTGAGCGAGGCATCAAAAACCGTCCGGCAGGTATGCGTACCTATATGCTCGTTGCCCTTGGCTCGGCCATTGTCATGATGACGAATCAGTACGCAAATCAGGCGTACGGCGCTGGCGATATCGTTCGCATGGGAGCGCAGGTCGTAAGCGGAATAGGTTTTCTCGGCGCGGGCACGATTATCGTTACCCACCGCAATCAGATAAAGGGACTCACCACCGCCGCAGGACTCTGGTCGGCCGCCTGCATGGGTCTTGCCGTCGGACTCGGACTTTACGAGCTGGCGCTCGTCGGCGGATTTATGATCTTCGTCGTACTTACTCTTTTGCACAATCTAGATAACAGAATGCGCCGCCGCACGCGCATGGTCGAGATCTACGTCGAGCTTTGTCCCGAATACTCGATAGGCGATTTTATTAGCTACGCCCACGAAAAAGGCATTGCGACGTCGGCGCTTCAGATCGAGCACGATAACGTGATAAGCGGCAAGGGCAGAGCTTTCGTTATTACCCTTAAAAGCAAATCGCGCATGAATCACACCCAGATCATCGACACGATGAAAGAGCTTGAGGCAGTCAGCTATATCGAGGAGCTTTAAGAAATATGCAAACAAAAAAAGACCCATGCGGGTCTTTTTTTGTTTATTCGATCGGTAAGATCACCTCGGCTTTGAAAAAGTCGCCGTCTATTGTGATAAAAAGATCGCCTTTTTGCAAATTTATCAGGCTTTTCGATATCGAAAGTCCGAGTCCGCTGCCCTCGCTCTGACGGGACAGATCCCCTCTCACAAAGCGCTCCATGAGCTCTTCTCCCGGGATGTTGAGTCGGTTTTTCGAGATGTTTTTTACGCTTATCGGGATAAAATTGCCGCGCGGTTGGTCGGCCGTGATATAGACACGGGTGCCGGACAGGGAATACTTGTGAGCATTGGATAAAAGATTGTCAAACACTCTCCACATCAAACGTCCGTCGCACATGGCGTATATGCCGTCGGAAACGTCCAATACAAGCTCGAGGCCGGCGATCTCCAGGCGCTCGGAAAATTCGCCCGCGCACTGCTTTAACAGCTCGCTTACGTTGGTCTTGCAGATGTTGGCATTTATCACGCCCGCCGACGCCTTCGAGGCTTCTAAAATGTCCTCGGTCAGCTTTTTGAGCCGCTGTGACTGGCGATCGATAACGTCGATGTATTCGACAGCTTTTTCGTTTTCGATCTGCTCGGATTTGATAAGTCCGACGTAGTTGATTATCGAGGTGACGGGGGTTTTTATATCGTGAGATACGTTGGTGATAAGCTCGGTTTTGAACCTTTCGCTCTTCATCTGCTGCTCAACGGCAAGCGCTATGCCGTCGGATATGCTGTTAAGGCACTCGGCGTGGGCCTTCATCGGACCGCGAAGCGAATGGGTGGCGATCTTGTACCTAAGGTCACCCGATGCCATCAGCTTTGCCGCCTGCTGGACAAGCTTAAACGAGGAAGCGGTGCGGATGATAAAATAAATTGTCGCAAGATTGAACAGCACGTCGAGGATAAGGAAAAAAGGTGAGGCGCTTTGACAGAAAAATACGAATAAAATGACATTTACGAAAATACATGCCAAAAACGCGAGCACGTAATACCATGTTGCGGGCAAGCTTTTGATCACAAATCTCAGCGCATTGAAAAAGCGTTTTACGGTGTTTCGGTATATCCAGCGGACTATTCTGAATAAAAGGCGCAGGATTCGGTAAATAACGGTGTTTTTGATGAACGTGTGCGTTTTTATTCGTGCACAAAGTGTGTAAAAGAAGGACAGCGACAGGGTGAATGCCATAATGACGTCGAGTATAAGAACTGCGCCGAAAATACGGACACCGTACGTCGGAGGAGTGTATTCGGAATTATAGATTTCTCCGTACTGCTCGTGCTGCTCCACCGTATATTGAAAGCTGCCGCCATCATTGATATACAACATTGACATATGTGTGATCAATGCGAATAGCATGACTGCGGCGATTATAATACAGAGAACTATCTCAAAGGGTATTCGGTCAAATCTGCTCGGCTTCAATTCGCCGCTCTTTGTGTGTGCGGCGGCGCGCATCATGAAGATGAATGATACGAGTGAAGTGATTGCCGAAACGATGCATGCCGATATAACCAGCCAGTCAAAATCCAGGTAAAAATCCCTCGGGAAAAGCACAAATGCCGCATCCCCTGCGGAAAGACCTATATCATTTATAAAGTAGTCAACGGTTAAATTATACAGAACGTAGGGCTCGTGGTCAAGCAGGATAATAAATGCGATTATTGCCGCAAGAGTTGCAAAAAAGATAGATGTCGACAGCACGTTGACGATTCCGCCGATAATTTTCGCCCTTGTCGATACTGCCTTTACGTATTTTATGTCGTTAGGAGCGCTGATATTTGCCATAAAAACCTCCAAATAATGTTATTAACGTATATTTGACACGGGAGGGGACATTTTATACCCTTTGCCCCAAATAACTTTTAAGTATCTCGGATCGGCGGGATTGATCTCGATCTTTTCGCGCAGATGCCTTATATGCACCGCAACCTTGTTCTCCGTTCCGAGAGGGTCCTCGTTCCAGACGTGGGCATAGATCTCCTTTGTTGAATAAACCTTGTCGGGATTGCGGATAAGCAGACGGAGTATTTCGTATTCGATGGGGGTGAGTATCACCGTCTCTCCGTCGACCGTGACGTTTTTGCGCTCGTCATCAAGCTCGATATTGCCGCAGACGTAGCGGTTGCTCTGCGTTATCGCGCTTCCGAGGGAGGTGTACCGCCGAAGCTGACTTTTTACCCGCGCGATGACCTCGAGCGGATTGAAGGGCTTGGTTATGTAGTCGTCCGCCCCGATATTCAGACCGAGTATCTTGTCGGTGTCCTCACTTTTTGCGCTGAGCAAAATTACAGGCACGTTGCATCTTTCACGCAGATACGACAGGGTGGAAATACCGTCGAGGACGGGCATCATTATATCAAGCAGCACCAGATGTATCTCGTTTGATTCGAGGATGTCCAGCGCCTCGCGGCCGTTGTATGCTTCGTATATGTTATATTTTTCTGACCCCAGATATATTTTCAGCGCCGACACAATATCGCGCTCGTCATCGCATATCAGAATGTTGTACATGATATCCCTCGTTTTTTGTTTTCCGTTGTTGCTTATATTATACCGCAAAATTTATTAAAAATAAAGATGTATTCGTCTTAAGTTATCTTAATATTCGACAAAAAATCGGGCTGTCCCAAAATGGACAGCCCGTGCGATTTTATCTGTTTTGTCTGAATACCTCAAAGGCGAGTATCGATGCGGCCGATGCGGCAGAGAGCGCTTCGGGAAAATCACGTCCGTAATCAAGGCAGACGCGCTTGTCGCATCTGTCGAGCAGTGCGCGTGATATTCCTCTTTTTTCGCCGCCCACTATCAAAAACAGTGGTCGGGAAAGATTGCTTTCGTATGCCGAAACCGAATCCTCCTTTTCCGCACCAACGATGGTGTATCCCTTTGCTTTGAACATGTCTGCCGCCTCGACTCCGTCGCAGACCGACAGAGATATCCGCTCGGACGCTCCTGCCGATGCGCGGCAGACCACTCCTGCGGCACTCATCCAGTTGCGCTCCGGCATGACAACGCCGTCCACTCCCGCGGCATAAAGCGAGCGCAGGGCATAGCCGAAGTTGTAGGGGTCCTCCACTCCGTCGAGCATGACGTAAAAGCCGTTTTCACATATCTCGGGCGGAGAAAAGGTGCGCTCGGAGCAGATGGCGATAATTCCGCCGTGGGAGGAGCCTGTGGTGAGCGAATCTATCTCGTCGGCATTGCTTTCGATCACCTCAAAGCCGTGATGCTCGGATATCGCGCGTAAATAGCCGATCTCGCCCTTTCGCGCCTTTGCTCTTTCTCTGTCGTATAAAATTTTATGTATCGCGCGGTCGCTGTCACCGCTCTCGCGGGATGCGATTATCGCGCGGATGGATACCATACCCTCAAACACTCCCGAAGGAGCGAATCTTGATTCTTCTTTACGCATTTTCTGCCTCAAAACGTTATTTTGTGAGTTTATTATAACAAAAACGGTGATGTATGTCAAGGAAGAAAGCTTCTTTTCGCCGTCATATTATCGGACGGGCGTTCATATAATCTACACGTGAGAAAACCATTTTTTAAACGAAGGAGAAAAAGATGAACGCAGGCAAAATTGCAAAGATCAGATATCTGTCAGGCGGCGACTGCACGATAAGCAGCGTCTGTTATTCTTCGGCTCTATACGCCGATGTAATCGAGGAGATCACACTGCCCGAATACATATCCGACGTAAGACGGGTGCTAATGTCGGACAGTGCTGTTTGCCAAAGCGAGTGCAGCGTGTCCGACTCGAAGATCGAGTGCGAGGGAAAGGTGCTGTTCAACGTCCTTTTATACACCGATTCGGGCGAGGTCAAGGGATACAGCCTGTCTTTGCCTTACAGCGCGGCATCGCAGACACTCGACAGCGATAGGACCATCGCGGGTCACATATGCTTTGTTTCGATCGAGCAATCGTCTGCAAAGCTGACGAATTCCCGAAAGCTGGCAGTCAAATGCAGAGTAAAGACCGACGTCCGCGCTTACGGTAAGGTAGACTCCTTGCCCGCAATTATGGGTACTGAAAAGGATGAGGACGAAAGCTACGTCGAGAGGGATACCGAATCGATCGAGGTAATGAAAACAGCTTCCCGCCAAAGCGAGAGCTTTGCGATCTCCGACGATATCGAGCTTGAAAACACCCTGCCCGAGATCGAGGATATCCTCTGCTGCCGCGCGGGTGCTCTGTCCTGCTCGGTAAGAGGGATCGAGGGCGGATCGGCAATGTGCGACGGCGAGATGGAGATCACGGCATTTTACACCGATACCGACAAAAGAGTGCAGTGCGTTACCCGACGCGAAAAATACAGCGCGATGTGCGATATCGACGAGCTCGGGCAAAATTGCGAATACGCGGCCAATCTGTTTTTGCACGATATCCGTGCCAGAGCGAGCAAAAACAGCTTCGGGGAGAATCGGATCATCGAGCTTGATATAAACGGATCGCTCGGCGTATTTTCGGCGGCAAATACGATGAGTGAGATCACGCGCGATGCATACTCAACCGAGCATAACTGTCAAAACCGTTTTGCCGATTTCAGATGCCCCACTCTTTTGCGCCTCGGTACGGTATCCTTCACCCAAAGCGTATCAAGATCCCTTTCCGAGATATCTGCAAAAGCTCCCGCAAAGATCGTATGCTCGTCGGCCGCTCTGAGGGGGGCTAAGATAGGATACGACAGCGAGAAAAATCGCGGATATATCGAGGGCAATGCCGAGATATCGGTCCTTTGCCGCGATGACGGGGGTGAGCTGTACCCGATAAGCTTCAGTACTCCGATCAAATACGAGCTTGACACCGCGGGAGGCAAAACTTTTGATGCCCTTTGCACGGCAGGCGTGTCGAACGTGTCGGCACGGTTCGATTCGGGCAAGATATATTGCGATTTCAACGTGTCGG
This sequence comes from Eubacteriales bacterium, assembly GCA_045536155.1. Classification (GTDB taxonomy): domain Bacteria; phylum Bacillota; class Clostridia; order Oscillospirales; family CAG-272; genus JAZQNC01. The sequence continues at coordinate 7,116 of JAZSMZ010000072.1, read as the reverse complement.
CAAACGTATTTATCTGCTCAGACAGCGACAGGCACGTCCTTTGTGAGTGCCGTCTCGAAGGGGCAAAGGAAGGCGAAAAAAGGGGCAAAAAGAGCTCGATGACCGTCTGCTACGGAAAAGCGGGCGAACGACTTTGGGATATTGCCAAGCACTATTCAACGACCATCGATGCAATATCGAGCGTCAACGGCATCACATCAGACCGCCTCGAAAGCGACTCGGTCATGATAATCCCGCAAAAAAAGAAGGGCGTCACACGGATAATTTAAGCGATTATTCGCCAAAAATCAATAAAAAATGTGCTCGCGGCCAACTTTTTACTTTTTTATCATTGACAAGATAAAAAGGGTATGTTATAATTAACCGAATGATAAAAAAATTAACGGAGGATGTAACCATGAAGCACATCAAAACCATAAATACACGCAACCTCTGCGACAGCGCAAAGAACGGCGGATGCGGCGAATGCCAGACTTCCTGCCAGTCCGCTTGCAAGACCAGCTGCGGCATCGCTAATCAGCAGTGCGAAAACAAACAGGAAAAGAAGAGCAAATAATCGGATTTTGCCCGAATGAAAATGCCGCCGCAAGGCGGTATTTTTGTTAAAAATACATACCTCTAAATATACCTTGCGAGGAAAAACAAATGGTACATCAGTATAAACTGGGAAAATACAATATAGTTCTCGACAGCTGCTCGGGTGCTGTTCATGCCGTCGATTCGCTTGCATATGATATAATCTCGCTTTTCAAGGAAAAGAGCAGAGAAGAGATCGTTGCCGAGATGTGCAAAAAATACAGCGGCAAGCAAAGCGAAGAGGGCGAGATAATAACCGATGGCGATATTTGCGAATGCTACGATCAGGTAAAAGAACTTGCCGACGGGGGAAATCTTTTTGCCCCCGATACCTTTGAAAACATGGCAGGCGAGCTCAAAAAGCGCACTTCGGGCGTCGTCAAGGCGCTTTGTCTGCACGTTGCCCACACCTGCAACCTGAATTGCTCCTATTGCTTTGCAAGCCAGGGAAAATATCACGGTGACAGAGCTGTGATGAGCTTTGAGGTTGGCAAACGAGCCCTCGATTTCCTCGTGGAGAATTCGGGAAATCGCCGCAATCTCGAGGTCGACTTTTTCGGCGGCGAGCCGCTGATGAATTTCGACGTTGTAAAACAGCTCGTCGAATATGCGAGAAAGATAGAAAAGGATGCAGGCAAGAATTTCCGCTTCACTCTGACCACCAACGGTCTTTTGATGGATGACGACGTTATCGATTTCTGCAACCGCGAGATGAGCAATGTCGTGCTCTCTCTCGACGGACGCAAGGAGATCCACGACCGCTACCGCGTCGACTATGCGGGCAACGGCAGCTGGGAGAGAATAGTGCCCAAATTCCAAAAGCTCGTCGAGGCGCGCGGAGGCAAAAACTACTACATGCGCGGCACATTTACCCATGCCAACCCCGACTTTTTGAACGACATCAAGGTGATGCTTGATCTCGGTTTTAACGAGCTTTCGATGGAGCCTGTTGTATGTGCCGAGGGCGATAAAGAGGAGCTGACGCAAGCGGATCTGCCCATCATTTGCGAGCAGTACGAAAAGCTCGCCGAGCTTATGCTCGAGCGCGATCGCGAGGGCAGACCGTTCACCTTCTACCACTATATGATCGATCTTACGGGCGGCCCCTGCATCTATAAGAGAATATCGGGATGCGGCTCGGGCACCGAATATATGGCAGTCACTCCCTGGGGCGACCTTTACCCCTGCCATCAGTTCGTCGGCGAGGAAAAATACCGCCTCGGCGATATCTGGGGGGGCGTTGAAAACAAAGAAGCGCAGGACGAATTTGCCTGCTGCAACGTATATTCCCGTCCAGAATGTGCCGATTGCTGGGCAAAGCTTTACTGCTCGGGCGGATGCGCGGCAAACGCGTATCACTCGACCGGCTCGGTCAAGGGAGTATACAAATATGGCTGTGAGCTGTTCAAAAAGAGAATGGAATGCGCCATTATGGTGGCTATTGACCGCGAGATGCGCGGTGTTGTAACCGAACTGCCCGAATCGGACTGCGACGAGGGCTGTGACGGCTGTAAGGACGACGAGTGATGAAAACACCGATATGCGATTTTGCGCGAAGATACGCCGAGAAGGACGTTGTTCGCGCACATATGCCGGGTCACAAGGGCAAAAGCATGCTTGGGATCGAGCAGATCGATATAACGGAGTTCGACGGTGCAGATTCACTTTACGAATGTAATGGGATCATCGCCGAAAGCGAGGCAAATGCCTCTGCGCTTTTCGGATGCGATACCTTTTACTCAACCGAGGGCTCGTCCCATTGCATAAGGGCGATGATGTATCTCGTCTGCCTTTATGCCGCATCGAGAGGGGAAAAACCGATAGTACTTGCCGCTCGAAACTGCCATAAAAGCTTTGTGTCGGCAGCTGCCATGCTCGATTTTGATGTCGAATGGATTTATCCTGACGACAGCGACAGCTATCTTTGCTGCAAAATCGACACAGTTCTGCTCGAAAAGCGCTTAAACGAGGATAAAAAGATCACCGCGCTCTACATAACATCGCCCGACTATCTCGGCAATGTTCTGAATATTGAGTCGATAGCCGACGTCTGTCGGAGAAATGAAGTGCTGCTTTGCGTGGATAACGCGCATGGTGCGTATCTGAAGTTTTTGCCCGAGTCGCGTCATCCGATCGATCTCGGCGCCGATATCTGTTGCGATTCGGCACATAAGACTCTGCCCGTGCTGACGGGAGGCGCGTATCTGCATATATCAAAATCGGCACCGGCGCTGTTTTTCGAACAAGCAAAGCGGGCGCTTTCCGCTTTCGGTTCGACAAGTCCTTCGTATCTTATCCTGCAATCGCTCGATATGGCCAATTCGTATATCGATGCCGCATATCGCGATGATCTTTTGGCACTTTGCAAAAGCGTTTGTGATATGAAAGAACGTCTTGCAGAGGCGGGATATTGCTTTGTCGGCGATGAGACGACAAAGCTTACTCTTGATACAAAAAAATACGGATATACCGGTCACGAGCTTGCAAATCTGCTGGCAAAACGAAAAATCATCGTTGAGTTTTATGACAGCGACTATCTTGTAATGATGTTCACCCCCGAAAACGCCGATTCTTTGCCTATTGTTGAAGATGCGCTTATAAACATTGGCAAAAAGGATGCGATCGAGCGCGAAAAACTCGCGTTTTCACTTTCCGAACGGGTGATGAGCATACGAAACGCATCGTTTATGCCGAGTGAGGAGCTGGATGTACACGACTGCGAGGGCAAGGTGCTTGCATCGGAAAATATCTGTTGCCCGCCGGCCGTGCCGATAGTGGTTTGCGGCGAGAAGATCGGCAAAGACGCCATCAGACTCTTTGAATATTACGGTATCGACCGCGTTTCGGTGACGATTTAACACCGGTATCTTCCCATATATGAAAAAAGTGTAAAATTAATGTTAAAATCAAAAAACATCTTTACTTTAAAGAAAAGATGTGATATCATATACGATGTATGACGCTTCATGCTCGGTTTACGGATACAGCGGCGGTCGTTACCGTCGATTTCACCCACCGTATGCTGATGTGTGTTGCAAATAAAAATTTTATTATGAGGTGAAAAACCATGTTGAAAGAAGAAAAGCTTTCCATTATCGATGCGAACAAGATGCACGAAGGCGACACAGGTTCTCCTGAGGTTCAGATCGCAATTCTTACCGCTCGCATCAACAATCTTACCGAGCATCTTAAGGTTAATGCAAAGGACCATCACAGCCGTCGCGGACTGCTGAAGATGGTTGGTCATCGCAGAAACCTGCTCAACTACCTTATGAAAAAGGATATCACTCGTTACCGCGCTATCATCGAGAAGCTCGGCATTCGTAAATAAGCGACAGCTTAGAAAACCTTTTTCATCCACTCATAGCGACGGTTTGTGGACACGGTGCGCCGCATGCGGATGGCTGCCGTGTCCTCCGTTTTTATGAGAAAAGCTATGGCATATACCCCGATGTGTTTTACAAGATGTATTTATAAGAAGAGGAGAATATTTTAAAAATTATGTTTGAGAATTATCGTACATTCAGCTATAATCTCGCCGGACGTCCGCTTGTTATCGAGACCGGCAAAATAGCACAGCTTGCAAACGGTTCCTGCCTTGTCCGCTACGGCGATACCGTTGTTTTGGCTACCGCAACCGCAAGCGAAAAGCCGCGTGAAGGTATTAACTTCCTTCCCCTTTCCGTTGATTTTGAAGAGCGCCTTTATGCAGTAGGACGTGTTCCCGGAAGCTACAACCGCCGCGAGGGCAGACCCACCGAAAAAGCAATTCTTGCTTCCCGCGTTATCGACCGTCCCATCCGTCCGCTTTTCCCCAAGGATCTGCGCAATGACGTAGTTCTCAACCTTACCGTTATGTCGGTTGATCCCGATTGCTCCCCCGAAATCGCCGCTATGATCGGCGCTTCCATCGCCCTTTCCATCTCCGATATTCCGTGGAATGGACCTATTGCCGGTGTATCTGTTGGTATGGTTGACGGCGAATTCGTAATCAACCCCACACTTGATCAGCGCGAAAAGAGCATCCTCGAGCTCACCGTTGCGGGCAGCTTTGAAAAGGTAGTTATGATCGAAGCAGGCGCAAAGGAAGTCGGTGACGAGGATATGTTCGAGGCAATTATGCTCGCACATAAGGAGATCAAGAAGATCTGCGGATTTATTGCTGATATCGTTATGGAAGTCGGCAAGGACAAGTTCGCATACGAGCCCCACGAGATCGACCACGACTACTACGAAGAAGTTAAGGCTATGGTTATCGAGGATGTTAAGGTTGCTCTCGATACCGATGATAAGAATGTCCGCGATGCCCGTCTGCTTCCCATCAAGCAGGCAGTTGCCGCTAAATACGGCGACCGTTATCCCGACGAGACAAGCGCTGACATGGAAATTGAAGAGATCCTCTATAAGATCCAAAAAGAGGTTGTACGTCACTGGCTGCTCCAGGGCAAGCGAGTTGACGGACGCCGTCTCGACCAGATCCGTCCTCTCGCAGCAGAGGTTGGAATTTTGCCCCGCGTACACGGAACAGGTATGTTCACCCGCGGTCAGACCCAGGTACTCACCACCTGTACTCTCGCAACCGTTGGCGACAAGCAGCTGCTCGACGGTATCGATGAAGAGGACAGCAAGAGATATATGCACCACTACAATATGCCCGGCTATGCTACCGGTGATGCAAAGGCAACCCGTAGCCCCGGCAGACGTGAGATCGGTCACGGCGCACTTGCCGAGCGTTCTCTCGTTCCCGTTCTTCCCTCCGAGGAAGAATTCCCCTACGCTATCCGCTGCGTATCCGAAGTAGTTTCCTCCAACGGTTCTACCTCCCAGGCATCGGTTTGCGGCTCCACTCTCGCACTTATGGATGCGGGTGTTCCGATCAAGGCTCCCGTTGCAGGTATTTCCTGCGGACTTATCACTGAGGGTGACAAGTGGATGACAATGATCGATATCCAGGGTCTCGAAGACTTCTACGGCCACATGGACTTCAAGGTTGCAGGTACTCACAAGGGTATCACCTCCATTCAGATGGACCTCAAGATCGACGGTCTTACTCCCGAGATCATTCACGAGGCGCTCACCACCACCCATACCGCCCGTGATTATATCATCGATGAGATCATGCTCAAGTGCATCCCCGCGCCTCGCGCTGAGGTTTCGAAGTATGCTCCCAAGATGATCACACTCAAGATCGATCCCGAGAAGATCGGTGACGTTATCGGCTCCAAGGGTAAGGTTATCCAGAAGATCGTTGCCGACACCGGCACAAAGATCGATGTTGAGGACGACGGCACAATCTTCATTGCCGCACTCAATCCCGAAGCAGGTAATCGTGCTAAGGAGATCATCGAAGGAATCGTATTCGAGCCCGAGGTTGGCGCTATCTACGAAGGTACCGTTACCCGCGTAATCGAGATCGGTGCATTCGTTGAATTCGCTCCCGGCAAGGAAGGCCTCGTTCACATCTCGAAGCTCGACTACACAAGAGTTGAAAAGGTTACCGACATCTGCAACGTGGGCGACAAGATGACCGTTAAGTTCCTCGGCTTTGACGAAAAGCGCAGAATGAACCTCTCCCGCCGAGATGCAATGCCCCGTCCCGAGGGTATGCCCGAAGTTGAAGAGCGTCCCCGCCGCCCCTTCAGACGTCCTCCGGAAAATAAGTAATTAAACAATAAAAAGGTGAAGAGCAATTCTTCACCTTTTTTGATTCATGAATAAAAAGAGAGTTGACTCGGAAATTACCGTGTCAACTCATTATTTTATTTAATCCTTATCAAACTGTCCACACCCTCGGCCAGCGCGGCGATAAAGGTGTCGATGTCGTCATCGCTTTCCTCGCCCGACAAACTGACTCGTATAGTGCAGTCGGCTTCTTTGGCGTCAAGTCCGAAGGAGGGAAGTGCGCCCGATGCGTGCCCGTGCGACGAGCAGGCCGAGCCAGAGGATACATATATGCCGCGGGCGGAAAGGAAATGAAGCATCGTCTCGCTTTTTATCTGAGGCAGAGTGATGCTCAAAATGTGTGGCGCGGGATTTTGCGGTATATTTGCGTGGACCGATTCGGGCAGAGCATCAATGATCCGCTTGCGCATATCTGATGCATTTTTTGCGTTGAAATCCTCTTTTACCGCTTCGCCGAAGGCCGCGGCAAGAGGAACGCTTTCGGTGCCCGATCGCCAAGAGCCTTCCTGACCTCCGCCAAGGGTTATCGGAATGATCTTTTTTGCCTTGATCACCTCGTTTGAAATGAGGAGAGCGCCAATACCTTTGGGAGCGTGGAGCTTGTGACCGCTGACGGAAATGAGATCGGCACCGAGCGATTTTGCGCTGAACGGTATCTTTTTGAACCCTTGAATGGCATCTGTGTGTGTAACTATGTTGGCACTTTTGCGCTTTGCTTTTGAAAAAGCACTCGCGACGTCGTAGATCGCGCCCGTTTCGTTGTTGACCGTCATGATCGAGAGCAAAACCGTGCTTGGCGTGTTCGCGGCGCGAAGCTCCGAAAGATCAAGAGCGCCGTTCTTTGTCGAAAGGCAAGTC
>JAZSMZ010000123.1:0-18723 GCA_045536155.1 Eubacteriales bacterium | reverse complement strand
ATCCGACTTCCCTGTGTAATATCGGAAGAACCTGCAACACCACCGGTATGGAAGTTACGCATGGTAAGCTGTGTACCGGGTTCACCGATGGACTGAGCTGCGATGATACCGACAGATTCACCGACGTTAACCGAACGGCCGGATGCAAGGTCGGAGCCGTAGCAGTGTGCACAGACACCGTGTTTTGCACGGCACTGAAGAACTGTACGGATGTATACCTTTTCGATGCCTGCTTTAACGATAGCGTCGACATGGTCGTCGTTCATCATCTCGCCGTCGCGAACGATAACCTCACCTGTTTCAGGATGAACAACATCTCCGATGGTGTAACGGCCGAGGATACGGTCCTTGAGCGGCTCGATGGAGTCGGTTCCGTCAACGATGGAGCTTACCCACATACCCTTGGTGGAATGACAGTCGTCCTCGCGGATGATAACATCCTGAGAAACGTCAACAAGACGTCTGGTAAGGTAACCGGAGTCTGCGGTACGAAGAGCGGTATCGGAAAGCGCTTTACGAGCACCGCGCGCGGCGGAGAAGTATTCAAGGATATTAAGACCTTCACGGAAGTTGGACTTGATAGGCAATTCCATTGTCTTACCGGTACCGGTAAACATAAGTCCGCGCATACCTGCGAGCTGACGCATCTGGGTGATGTTACCGCGGGCACCGGAGTCGGACATCATCTTGATAGGATTGAAGGTGTCGAAGTTCTTCGACATCTTGTCGGTGATGGCCTTAGTGGTTTCGTCCCAGGTCTGGATAACTGCCTTATAACGCTCTTCCTCGGTGAGCTCACCGCGATGGAAGTGCTTGAGGATGGTGTCAACCTTCTTTTCGGCTTCGGCGATCATTGCGGGCTTTTCTTCGGGAACGGTGATGTCCGCGATAGAGATGGAAAGCGCGCCGCGAGTGGAGTACTTGAATCCCATTGCCTTGATGTTGTCAAGAACCTGTGCGGTTACCGAAAGACCGTGCTTCTTGATACAACGGTCGATTATGGTACCGAGATCGCCCTTTTTGCACACGAACATGATCTCAAGGTCGAATTCCTTTTCGGGATCGGAACGGTCAACCCAACCGAGGTCCTGAGGAATAGGCTGGTTGAAAATCAAACGTCCGAGTGTTGCATCAATGATCTTGGATTTCTTAACTCCGTTGATCTCCTTTTCTACGCGAACCTTGATGGGTGCGTGCAGACCGAGCTGATGGTTTTCGTATGCCATCATAGCCTCGTTGAAGTCGCGGAAGTAGTGTCCTTCGCCGATTTCTCCGTGACGCTCGATTGTGAGGTAGTAGGTACCGAGAACCATGTCCTGAGTAGGAACGGTTACGGCTTTACCGTCAACAGGCTTTAAGAGATTGTTTGCCGAGAGCATGAGGAAGCGCGATTCTGCCTGAGCTTCTGCGGAAAGCGGAACGTGAACAGGCATCTGGTCGCCGTCGAAGTCGGCGTTGAACGCGGTACATACCAGAGGATGAAGCTTGATTGCCTTACCTTCGACAAGGATGGGCTCGAACGCCTGAATGGACAGACGGTGAAGTGTAGGAGCACGGTTGAGAAGAACAGGATGCTCTTTGATTACATTTTCGAGAGCGTCCCAAACCTCGGGAACGGTACGGTCTACCTTCTTCTTTGCATCCTTGATGTTGGATGCCTTCTGTGTCTCAACAAGACGCTTGAGAACGAAGGGCTTGAAGAGCTCGATAGCCATCTCGCGGGGAAGACCGCACTGATAGATCTTGAGCTCGGGTCCGACAACGATAACCGAACGTCCGGAATAGTCAACGCGCTTACCGAGCAGGTTCTGTCTGAAACGACCCTGCTTACCGCGAAGCATTTCGGAGAGCGATTTGAGGGGACGCTGGTTGGGGCCGGTAACGGGCTTGCCGCGGCGTGCGTTGTCGATAAGCGCGTCAACAGCTTCCTGAAGCATGCGCTTTTCGTTGCGGATAATGATATCGGGAGCGCAAAGCTCTTTGAGTCTGCGCAAACGGTTGTTTCTGTTGATAACACGGCGATACAGATCGTTAAGGTCAGAGGATGCAAAGCGTCCGCCGTCGAGCTGTACCATAGGACGAATTTCCGGAGGAATTACCGGAATAACGTCAAGTATCATCCATTCGGGACGGTTACCGGATTTACGGAATGCTTCAACAACCTCAAGGCGCTTGATTATGCGAAGCTTTTTCTGTCCGGAGGAGTTATCAAGCTCACGCTTGAGCGACTGAGAAAGCTCTTCAATGTCAAGCTCGGCAAGAAGCTCTTTGATTGCTTCGGCGCCCATGCCAACCTTGAATTCGTCCTCATAACGCTCATAGTTTTCGCGGTATTCGCGATCGGTGAGCAGCTGATTCTTTGAAAGGGGAGTGTTTCCGGGATCTATTACTATATATGAAGCAAAATAGAGAACCTTTTCGAGCAAACGGGGAGAAATATCCAAAAGAAGACCGATTCTCGAAGGGATTGCACGGAAATACCAGATGTGCGAAACGGGAGCGGCCAGCTCAATGTGACCCATTCTCTCGCGGCGAACCTTCTTGGTTGTTACTTCGACGCCGCACTTTTCGCATACCTTGCCCTTATACTTGAGACGCTTGTATTTTCCGCAAAGGCATTCGCCGTCCTTGGTGGGACCAAATATGCGCTCGCAGAAAAGACCGTCGCGCTCGGGTTTAAGTGTGCGGTAGTTTATAGTTTCGGGCTTTTTGACTTCGCCGTATGACCAACTTCTGATCATTTCGGGAGAAGCAAGACCGATTTTTATTGAACTGAATGTATTCTTATCCAAAATAAACCTCTTTTCCTTCCCGCTTACATATCATCGTCGTCGTAGGAATCGTTTTCGTTTGCGTCAAAAACATATTCTTCGCTGTCTTCTTCCATTGTGCCGTCCTCGTTTTCGATGTAAGATGACTCAAATACATCGTCGGTGGCAACGGTCTGTCCTACGTCATCGGGAGTGATGATGTCATCAGCACCGGAGATGTAAGGAGGAGTGTTGTCGTCGTCGTTTCCGAGGGTGGAAAGCTCGATTTCGTTGCCCTCTTCGTCGAGAACACGAATGTCAAGACAGAGCGACTGAAGCTCTTTGACAAGTACTTTGAATGATTCGGGAACACCGGGAGTGGGAATATTCTGACCCTTGACGATAGCTTCGTAGGTCTTTGTACGGCCGGAAACGTCGTCAGACTTAACGGTAAGAATTTCCTGAAGAGTATAAGCTGCACCGTAGGCCTCGAGAGCCCAAACTTCCATTTCTCCGAATCTCTGACCGCCGAACTGAGCTTTACCGCCCAGAGGCTGCTGAGTTACGAGAGAGTAAGGACCGGTGGAACGTGCGTGGATCTTATCATCAACGAGATGATGGAGCTTGAGGTAGTACATTATACCTACGGTTACGGGGTTGTCGAAATATTCGCCGGTACGTCCGTCGCGGAGTCTTACCTTACCGTTGGGATCCATACCTGCTGCCTTGAGGCATTCGGCAATATCAGATTCGTTTGCGCCGTCGAATACGGGAGTCATAACTCTCCATCCGAGCTTACGAGCTGCGATGCCGAGGTGTACGTCAAACACCTGACCGATGTTCATTCGCGAAGGAACGCCCATAGGATTGAGCACGATATCAAGAGGAGTACCGTCAGGCAGATAGGGCATGTCTTCGGGAGGAAGGATGCGTGATACAACACCCTTGTTACCGTGACGGCCCGCCATCTTGTCGCCTACAGAGATCTTTCTCTTCTGTGCGATGTAAACGCGGACAACCTTGTTAACTCCGGGAGGAAGCTCATCGCCATTCTCGCGTGAGAATACCTTAACGTCAACAACAATACCTGATTCGCCGTGAGGCAGCTTGAGGGATGTGTCGCGGACATCGCGTGATTTTTCGCCGAAGATTGCGCGAAGCAGTCTTTCTTCTGCGGTAAGCTCGGTTTCACCCTTGGGTGTAACTTTACCTACGAGAATGTCGCCTGCACGGACTTCGGTACCCTTGCGGATAATACCTTCTGCGGTCAGATTTACGAGTGCGTCCTCGCCCTGGTTGGGGATTTCGCGGGTGATCTCTTCCGGACCGAGCTTGGTGTCGCGTGCTTCGTGCGAATATTCTTCAATATGGAGGGAAGTATAAACATCGTCACGTACGAGACGCTCGTTAAGAAGTACGGCGTCCTCGTAGTTGTAGCCCTCCCAGGACATGAATCCGATGAGAGCATTCTTACCGATAGCGATCTCGCCCATATCGGTTGCGGGACCGTCGGCGATAACCTCGTTTGCTTCAACTCTGTCGTCTGCCGAAACGATAGGACGCTGGTTGATGCAGGTTCCCTGGTTGGAGCGCTTGAATTTAATAAGATGGTAAACATCCTTCTTGCCGCTGTCGGTGCGGATGGTGATATCGTCGGCAGTTACACGCTCGACGGTACCTGCCTCCTTGGCACATACAACAACACCCGAGTCGACGGCTGCCTTGTATTCCATACCGGTAGCAACGATAGGAGCTTCGGAGATAAGCAACGGAACTGCCTGCTTCTGCATGTTCGAACCCATGAGCGCACGCGAGTTGTCGTCGTTTTCAAGGAAGGGGATCATAGCGGTTGCAACAGACACAACCATCTTGGGCGATACGTCCATGTAGTCTGCCTTGGAAGCGTCGAATGCCGCGATCTGATCCTGGTGACGGCCGGAAATTCTTGTGTTGATGAAGTGTCCTTCTTCGTCGAGAGGCTCGTTAGCCTGTGCAACGTAGTAGTTATCCTCAACGTCGGCTGTCATATATTCGATTTCGTTTGTAACGATGCCCTTTTCTTTGTCAACACGGCGGTAGGGTGCTTCGATAAAGCCGTAGTCGTTGATGCGGGCGTAGGTTGCGAGATAGGAGATAAGACCGATGTTAGGACCTTCGGGAGTCTCGATAGGGCAGAGACGGCCGTAGTGAGTGTAGTGAACGTCACGAACGTCAAAGCCTGCACGGTCACGCGAGAGACCGCCGGGACCGAGAGCCGAAACACGGCGCTTGTGAGTGAGCTCGGCAAGGGGGTTGTTCTGGTCCATGAACTGGGACAGAGGAGATGAGCCGAAAAACTCACGGATAGCGGTGACGATAGGACGGATATTGATGAGCGCCTCGGGAGTGAGGGACTCGCTGTCCTGAATGGTCATGCGCTCCTTGATGATCTTGTCCATACGGGAGAAACCGATGCGGAGCTGGTTCTGCAAAAGCTCGCCAACGCAGCGCAGACGGCGGTTTCCGAGATGGTCGATATCGTCGATGCTGCCGATATCGTGGATGAGAGTAAGCAGATAGTTGATGGACGAGAAAATATCATCCTTAGTAATATGCTTGGGAACAAGCTCGCCGATGCGAAGCTTACACTCGGCAATGATGCGCTCGCGGCGGCTCTCTTCGTCAAGCTCCTCTTCGGCGTCAATGCCGTCGATGATCTCGCAAAGAACGCTGTACTTACATTTTTCTTTAATACCTGCTTCGGCAAGGTCGTAGCCAAGGACTGCCTTGGGGTAAACGGTACCGTTGGAGAATACCTTGATCTCCTGATCTGCCTCTTCGCCGGTGAGGTATACTTCATTTACACCGTTGAATTCGATGTTGTTTGCTGCCTCGAGGTCAAGAACTGTTCCTGCTTCGTAGAGGAATTCGCCGGTGATGGGCGAAACTACGTCGCGGGCAAGAGTCTTGCCGACGATGCGCTTGGAGATAGCGAGCTTCTTGTCGAATTTGTAGCGTCCTACGGGAGCAAGGTCGTATCTCTTGGGATCGAAGAAGAGGTTGTTGATGAGAAGCTGAGCGGACTCAACGAGCGGGGGCTCGCCGGGACGGAGCTTCTTGTAGATCTCTTTGAGAGCTTCATCGCCTGCCGATGTGCCGTTCTTGTCGGCCTCCATGGGCATGGTGTCCTTTTCGATGGTGGCAAGGATCTTGGGGTCGTTGCCGAAAAGGGCTTTGATCTCGGCATCGGTTTCAACGCCGAGTGCGCGGATGAAGATGGTTACCGGAATCTTGCGGTTCTTGTCGATACGGATCCAGAACACGTCGGACGAGTCTGTTTCGCTTTCGAGCCATGCTCCGCGATAGGGAATAACGGTAGAGCGGTAGAGCTTCTTGCCGGTCTTGTCCATATCAGATTCGTAGTATATACCGGGGGAACGTGTGATCTGAGAAACGATAACGCGCTCCGCACCGTTGATAACGAAGGTGCCGTTGTCGGTCATAAGCGGGAAATCGCCCATGAAGATCTCGCGGTCGATAACTTCGCTTGTCTGCTTGTTGAACAGACGAACGGTTACGCGAAGGGGTGCGGCATAGTTTACGTCGCGCTCCTTGCATTCCTCAACCGGATACTTGGGGGTGGGGTCGATGGAATAGCGAACGAACTCGATGTAAAGGTTGCCCGAGTAGTCGGTGATAGGCGAAACGTCGCGAAGCACCTCCATAAGTCCTTCGTCAAGGAACCATTGGTAGGATTTTTTCTGAACCTCAATGAGGTTCGGCATGTCGAGAGCTTCGTCGATCTTCGAAAAGCTCATTCTTGTGCGTTTGCCGACCTTGTGTGGCTTAGGCATTGCCATCTTGACAATCACTCCATTCTTTGAATAAATGGCAAAAATTACCCCATAACAGCAGAAAAATTCGGGCCTGAACCTGAAATTTTGCGAAAAAACGGTATCCCTACAACATGCTGGTTACAGTTGAATTATAAACTCCGTCAATCGAAAATAGCTTGTTCACTCCCGAATATCACCTGAAACAGGAACATTCGCCGAAAAAACACGGATATTCCGAGTATTATTTATTAAATTTTAGTCGAATTAATCTAATTGTAACATAATATTTAAAAATAGTCAAGCAATTATTTGATACATGAAAAATAATTTACAAAAATTTAATATTTTAATTTTTCGTTAATAACCTTGAATTATTCGAAAAAACATGGTATGATTAATAACTGTTGTAGTATAATTTCTCTCATCATCGTAAAAGGAGGTGTACAGATTTGCCTAACATTAAATCTGCCAAAAAACGTGTACTCGTTTCCGAAGCAAAAGCTCTCCAGAACAAGATGTTCAAGAGCTCTCTCAAAACTGCTATAAAGAAGTATGAGGCTGCTATCGCGTCCGGTGACAAGACCGCAGCTACCGAAACATACAAAGCAGCTGTCAAGAAGATTGACCAGGCTGTTGCTCACGGCATCATTCACAAGAATAAAGCTGCCAGACACAAGAGCCAGTTCACCAACAAGCTCAACGCTATGTAATTGAACTTTAAGCTGTAATACAGTTTTGCATTGATATGGTATATCCTTTCGGGGATATACCATATTTTGCTTTGTAATAATGTTTCTCATAATGTGCTGTGCAGCGGAAAGAATAAATAACAAAAGGCACGTTTGATCATTCAAGCGTGCCTTTTGTTATTTATTCGGGTCTTTTGGACATTGGACGATTCGGAAAATGCCCTGGCGGAGGCGGGGAATTTCCCAGGTTTATCTCCTGTTTGTCCTGTTCATTTATTGTTATATATCTGCTTGCCTGAGTGGAGAAGAGGTTGTAATAATGACCGCCGAGACGCATAAGCTCGGTGTGATTACCCTCTTCAACGATCTCGCCGTTGAGGAGCACCACTATCTTCGATGCAACGGTAGCGCTGGAAAGACGGTGGGAAACGAATATAGTCAGCTTGTCGCGGCGAAGCGAGTCGAACTGATTGTATATCTCCTGTTCGGCGATGGCGTCAAGCGATGCCGTTGGCTCGTCAAGGATAAGAATATCCGAATCGCTGTAAAAAGCACGGGCGATGGAAAGCTTTTGCCATTGACCGATGGAAAGCTCAATGCCGTTATCCTCAAATATACGCATGAGAGGCGTGTTGAATTTGTCGGGCAGGGCATTGATAAAGTCGTCGGCATCGCTCTGAACGGCGGCATTGTAGATATCGTCGTCCGATCCGTTCTTTTCGATCTGACCGAATTTGATATTTTCCTTAACCGATTCAGCGTACTTTCCGAAATCCTGGAAGATGATTCCGTAGAGCTTGTAAAGCTTTTCGACGTCGTAATTTCTGATATCCTCGCCGTCGAGCAGTATTCGTCCCTCACTGGGATCGTAAAGACGGGTGAGCAGCTTTATAAGCGTTGTCTTTCCGGCACCGTTAAGACCGACGAGAACAACCGTTTCGCCCGGCTTTAAGGTCAGGTTAACATTTTTTATGACATCGCGTTCTGTACCGGGATAGCGGAATGATACGTTTTCGAAAACGATGGTGTGTCCGGTATGGCGTTTGGGTTCGAGAGGACGGTCGAGGGCAGGAACAACGGTTCGCTTTTCATTCATGAAAACAATCATGTTGTCAATAAAGAGCGTGCCTTCATAAATTGTCGCGGTTGTACCGATAAGGGTGGTAATACCTGCGGAGATCGAGCCGAGAGCACCTGTGTAATAGGTGTAGTCACCGACCTGAATAGCGCCGTCGAAGACCATCTTGGCTATATATAAATAAAGTAGGCAGTTTAAGACAGTGTTGAGAAGGGAGATGGTTATATTCCAGACGCTTTCATTGATAAACAATCTGCGCAGACCCCTGAAATATTTGAGGAATATTTCCTTGTATCGTGTGATAAAGGTGTTGGACAGACCGAAGATTCGTATCTCCTTGACCATATCCTTGTTGGTCATAAGGCCGTTGTAGTAGCTCATCTGACGGCGCTCCTTGGAGCGGAATCGCATATAGAAGAAGTTCTTGCGGCGGTAGACGTAGTTGATTATCGCCGACGGGATGGCCATTGCGATGACAAGGAAGGGAGCGGCGGGGGAGATTGCCCAGAGTATGGTGATAAAGGAGATCATCGAAATGCCGGTACTTACGATGCGGAAGGTGGCATCCATGATCTGTATCGGACGGTGACCCGCCTCGCGTGATGCATTTTCCAGTTTCTCGTAGAATCCGGGGTTGTCAAAGGAAGCAAGGTCGATCTCTTTGGCCTTGTTCATTATTTTCATATTAACATGATTTGTCACCAACTCGCGCGCGGTGAAACTGAGCATGTGGTAGATGCTCTGCACCAAGCTGTTGGAGAACATGAGACCGAAGAGGGTATGCAGCGATGTCAGAATTCCGTTAAACATAACGGTCTGCCCGAGCTGATGCGCGCTGTAGGCGTCGGCAAGGCCGTTTATAAGGTTTTTCGAAACGTATGCCTGAACTACCGGCATGGCGCCGTTGAATATTGACATGAATACCATTGAAAAAAGTATCCACGGCTTTGTTTCCCAAACGAGCAGTACTATGTAGAAAAGTCGGTAGAAGAATTTACCGATAAGATCTACGAGAAATTTCGGAACTTCTTTAATGCTCTTCGGAAGCTGATCTTTCAGCTTGTCATTGTTTTTGTTCGGGGGAGGTCCCATAAATCCGCCAGGTCCCATATTTTTGCGCTTCCTTTCTTTTAAACCGTTTGCTTTTTAAAAACTGCATAGTAAAATCCATCTCTGTCGGACGCGGGGTAGATCGTTTTGCTTTCGGTCATGATAAAATTGCAGTTTTCATTCGCAAACCGTTCTGCTACATCTTCGTTTTCGGCGGGATTAAGTGTGCAGGTTGAATAAACTAATGTACCGTTTGCCTTCACATAACGCGAACAGTTTTGCAATATCGCATACTGTGTTTTAGGCAATCGCTCGACATCTTCGGCTTTTTTTCGTCTCAGGTCGGGCTTTTTCGCGATGACTCCCAGACCGGAGCAGGGAACATCACAGAGCAGATAATCGGCAAGGTCTTCATATTCTTCGACAAACTTTGTACCATCCTGCTCGCGGGTCTCGATTATGTCAATTTTCATTTTCTCAGCACCCTTTTCGATGAGTGAGAGCTTGTTTTTGTGCAGATCAAGCGAGATGACCCGTCCGCAATTCGACATTTTTATTGCCGCACCGAAGCTTTTGCCGCCCGGGCAGGCACAGGTATCTATAACGGTTGAGCCGGGCTTGGGATTCAGCGCATTTACGCAAAGCTGCGATGAGATATCCTGCACAAAGCAGAGGCCCTCATCTATGTGAAGCGCATCGACAGGACAGTCGACCTCAAGTACAACAGCACTGTCACAGTCGGATACAGCGGACACCGAAATCCCCTCGCTTTTAAACTTTTCAATCAGTTCATCGCGGGAAATTTTCAGTGTGTTTACGCGCAAAGTGATATGCGGACGGCGGTTGAGACCCTCCATGATCTTTTCCGCTTCGCTGCTCCCCAGACAGTCGCACCATAGCTTGACCATCCATTCGGGGAGTGAATATTTAACCGAATAGTATTTAACGGTATTTTTTTTGTCGGGCATGGGCAGATTATCGCGGCTGCGTATGATTGAGCGCAGAACTGCGTTGACAAAGCCGCCAACCGATTCCTTGCACCGTCTTTTTGCCATCTCGACCGATTCGTTTACAACGGCAAAATCAGGTGTTCTGTCGAGATAGAGCGCCTGATATGCACCAAGGCGCAGAATGTTCAAAACGAAGGTGTCAAGCTCGGTAAGATCGTATTTGGAGTATTTTGATATAATGTAGTCAAGGGTAATGGACTTTTCGATAACACCGTAGACCAGAGCGGTAAAAAATGAGCGGTCCACACCCTCAAGATTGTATTTTTTAATTGCGGCATCAAGCTCAATGTTCGAATATCTTCCGTCCTTTTCGCAACGAATGATCGAATTGAGCGCCGCTTCGCGCACGTTTACACTCATTTGAACTCACTTAAAATTTCGCCGACGGCAATTCCTCGTCCGTTGATGAAATCGGCGGCACTCATACGTTTTTTGCCTTCGGGCTGCAGCGATGTTATGGCAAGTATTCCTTCGCCGCAGGAAATTTCGATTTTGCCGTTTGAAACGGAAAGGACTGTGCCTGCCTCGCCCCCAATCTTTTTGTCGTCGATAACAATGGACGAAATAACCTTCAGCCTTTTTTCACGATGACGGCAGAGCGCGAGCGGGAAGGGGGAAAGACCGCGGATCTGATTATGCAGTTCGCGCGCCGATCTGGAAAAATCGAGCGAGCAATCTTCGTTTTCGATTTTTTCGGCATAAGTGGAGAGGGCATCATCCTGCTTTTGCGGAATAATTTCGCCGCGCGCGAGAGCATCAAGCGTGTGAATAAGGGCATCGGCACCAAGAGATGCAAGACGGTCGTGTATGTTTTCGAAATTGTCGTTTTCTTCAATGGGACAGCGCGCGATATATAGCATATCACCGGTGTCAAGACCGTTGTCCATTTTCATGATGGTGACACCGGTTTCCTTTTTGCCCTCGATTATCGCTCTCTGCATGGGAGCGGCACCGCGGTATTCGGGCAAGATCGATCCGTGCACGTTGATGCATCCGAATTTCGGATTGCGTATGATGTAGGGATAAAGTATCTTGCCGTATGCAACAACAACGATTGCATCGGGACGAAGCTCGTTTAATGTCTGCTCAAAATACACTTTTTTGAGAGATTCGGGCTGATATACGGGAATGTTTTTTTCAACTGCCGCTTCCTTTACGGGCGGCGCCTTCAAGGTATATCCGCGTCCGAAGGGCTTGTCGGGCTGCGTTACAACTCCGATAACGTTGTATCCGCCATCAACAAGTGCATTGAGAGTGGGAACGGCAAAATCGGGCGTACCCATAAAAAGAATCCGGGCATTTTTCATATCTGTCAATTCAAATATCCTGCCTTGTCAATCTTTGTCGGTGAGCTCTTCGAGCTCTTTTTGTGTAAGCATTTTAACAGCCTTGTCGTAGAAAAGGATGCCGTCGAGGTGGTCGAGCTCATGGCAGAAGCAGCGCGCGGTAAGTCCGCTGCCGCTTACCTGGAATATCTCACCCTTGCGGTTCATCGCCTCAACGGTGACCGACATGGGACGGTCGGTAATGCCCCAGCGGTTGGGTACCGAAAGACAGCCCTCCATATCCTGCTGGCGCTCCTGTGTGAAGGCGACAATTTTGGGATTGATCAGTTCATATATCTGACCCTTCTCGTTTTCGACAAGCACAATGCGGCGTCGCACTCCGACCTGAGGTGCGGCAAGCCCCACTCCTTTTGAATCAATAAGGGTATCGCGCATATCGTCGAGCAATCGAAGGATACGGGGAGTAATTTCATCGACTTCCCGGCATTTTGAGCGGAGAACTTCGTCTCCGTCTTTGACTATGTTAAGTATTGCCATAATCGGCCTCCTTTTGATAACTTATAAGCTGTTGGGATTCATGTCGATCGTAATAGTTGCCGTTTTTGACAGACGCGAACTCCATTCGGCCGCGATATATCGCAAAAATTTGCGCGTTTTTGCGTTTGAACGGCATTTTATCACAACTCTTATGCGGTATTTTTCTTTGACTTTGTATATCGGAGCTTCAAACGGTCCGAAGACATCGAGCGCAAGTCCGGGAAAGAGAGTTTCTGCTCCCTTCTGGATAAACTCGCCCAACTCGTCCGATGCAAGCAGTACGGTAGATTCGTCTTCGGATATAACAGTTATAAGCGCGATGTCGCAGAAAGGCGGAAAGATGAGCGCTCGCCTCAGCGCGATCTCGTTTTTGTAAAAGCTGTCGTAATCCTGCGCTGCAGCCATCATAACAACGGGATGATCGGGATTGTATGTCTGAATGAGCGCACGGCCGCTTTTGCTGCCTCGTCCGGCACGCCCGACAAGCTGACATATCATTGAAAAGGTGCGCTCCGATGCGTGATAGTCGTCGAGATAGAGAGCTGAATCGGCGGAAAGCACTGCAGACAGCGTGACGTTTGGGAAATCATGCCCCTTTGCCACCATTTGCGTTCCGATAAGAATATCGGCCTGTCCGTCGCGGAATTTTCCGAGGATCTCCTCGTATGCAAATTTTGTTGAAGTTGTGTCTGCATCCATTCGAAGTATACGCGCTTCGGGAAAGAGCTCACTGAGCTCTTTTTCTATCTTCTGAGTACCGAATCCCATAAAGGAAAGGTGCTCGCCGCCGCATGTCGGACACTTTTCCGGAAGCTGCTGACGTGTACCGCAATAGTGGCAAGCCAGACATCCGTCGCCCCGCTCTCCGCGAAGACGGTAGGTGTGGTATGTCATTGACACCGAACAGTGCGGGCAGGTGATAACGCTGCCGCATTGCGGGCAGGTGACGAAATTGTTGAATCCGCGTCGGTTGAGCAGCAGTATCGATTGCTCACCACGCGAAAGATTATCTGCGAGTTCAGCTTTAAGCACATCACCTATAGGCGATATTTTTCCCACGGCAGTTTCCTGTCTCATATCGGCGATTATGACCTCGGGCAGTTTAGCCTCGCCATATCGGGAATTGAGTTTGACAAGTGAATAAATACCGCTTTCGGCTTTGTGCCGGCTTTCAAGCGATGGTGTTGCCGATGCGAGAAGCATCATGGCGCTGTTATGCGCACAGCGGAAACGCGCGATGTCGCGCGCATGGTATTTCGGATCCATATCCGATTTGTATGTGTGCTCCTGCTCTTCGTCAATAACGATAAGTCCGAGATTTGTGAAGGGGGCAAACACGGCAGAGCGTGTGCCCACACAGATGTCAACCTCGCCTCGTCTTATCCTGTTGTACATATCAAGTCGCTCACCCTGAGAAAGTGATGAATGGATAACTGCGATCCTGTCCTTATAGCAGGCGCGGAAATATTGAACTGTCTGCGGCGTCAGCGCAATCTCGGGCACGAGCATGATGACCGAGCGACCCGATTCGATAACTCTGTCGCAAAGCGCCTTAATAACTCTTGTCTTTCCGCTTCCGGTGACTCCCTGCAAAAGTGCCGCTTTGGCTTCGCCGCTGTCATACAAGTCGGCGAGAGCAGTGAAAGCCTCGCTTTGCTCATCGGACAAAATATTATCGTCGGGAGGAGGGAGCGGATCAGACGATGCATATGGGTCACGATATAGTTCAGTACGATCGATATCAATATATCCCTTTAGCTTCAGTGATTTGATTGCTTCTCTTACCTCGCCAAAACGCTCTTTTAAGGCATCTGTTGTGATGCTGCCCTCTTCAATAATGGCATCGAGAACGGCAGCTCTCTTGGGAGAGCGCTTACGCATAGCGTCGGCGGCCTCTTTGGCATCTTCTTCGGATATTACTATCTTTGTAGTGTCGCGGTATATATGGTTTGTATCGCGGTGTTCGAGCGCCGATGCGATGATTTCCGCCGACAGCAGCACTCTTAACGCGCGGCGCACATCTATTGCATGATCAAGCTTGAGCTCGAGTCGCTGAGCGGTGATGGCCGATGCTTTTTTTATGGTGTTGTACACCATTGATATCTGAATATCCTTCAAATACTTATCCGGAAGATCGGTAAGAATATAGAAATACTCGCATATCTTGCCGAAGGCGGCGGGTGGGATTACCGTGCGGACTGCCTGACCGAAGGTGCAAAAGCAGTTTTCACGCATATAACCGCATAAGCGCAAAAGCTCGCTGTCAAGGACGAAGTTTCCGAGTATCAGCGAGACAGCGGGTTTTATTTTATTTGTGTATTCAAGCTCATCGTCGCCCAAAAGACCCACAACCACAGCGATCTGCTTTTTATTTCCGTAACCGAAGGGAACGGTGATAAAAGAGCCTATGCGCACACTCTGGCGGAGCTCGGGTGTGAGATAGTAGCAATATTCTTTATCAACGTGAAATGGCGCGTCCACAATGTGTACGCGCGCATATTCTTTGAAATTTGAAACGGGCAACGAATTTTGCTCGGGCTTCATGACGGTCAGTTTATGCAGTTGTAATCGATGGTGGAATCGTCGATCTTGTATTCGCCCTGCTGAAGACGCTTGATGGCGCTTCTTACTGCCTTTTCATCGCGGTATTCGCGTTTGATCATGGATGCGAGCGATTTGTCGGTCTCCTTGTTTGCAAGCATTTTTTCAGCCTGCTCACGCTGCAAAACGTATTCGTCGGTAACCTTGCGTGCACACTTTGCTGTGGCGATAACAAGCATGTATCGGTTGTATTTGTTCTTGGAGAGTTCTTCAACGGAAGGGTAGATCATTTTTTTCACCTTTCATTTGTATTGATGTATTGAAAATGTTTTTTACTTTGTCAGACGGCGGAAACGTATCCGTCGAAATAGTGTTCAACGAGCTCGTTTATGTCGGCCGAGGGGGATTCTTCACCCGAAAGGTAGTCGAGTATCGCCTTCGCAGTCTCCTTTACCTTGCCGCTGTAATTGATATATACGCGGTCGAACATGCCTATCTCGGTAAGCTCTTTGCGAGTTGTCTCGATGCGCTGTGCTATTTTTTCCTCCGAATCGGAGTTGCGGTGACGAAGGCGCTCGCGCTGTTCGATCGCCGAGGGCAGGATCAGAAAGATCAAAGTAGCCTCGGGGAACATTTTTTTGATGTTGCGCGCTCCGTTGACGTCGATATCGAGTATGGCGACGTTTCCTGCCGCCCGGATATCGTCGATCTGCTTTGAGGGAGTGCCGTAGAAATCGGACCCGTACTGATTCCATTCGACAAGACCGTTATTTTTGATAAGGTCCTCAAATGCCTCTTTAGTGATGTAGAAATAGTCGATATCCTCTTTCTCGCCCGGACGGATACCGCGGGTGGTAGCCGAAACGGCCTTTTTGAAATTGTCGGGAAGGCAGGAGATAACAGTGCCCTTGCCGCTGCCCGAGGGACCGGCTATTACAACAATGTCGGTAAAGCTCTTTGCGCTCATTCGTCTTCTTCCTCGTCGTCGGTTGTCGATGTGTCGCCGTCAAGACGGTTAGCTATCGTTTCTGTCTGAATGGCAGATAAAATAACGTGATCGCTGTCGGTTACGATGACCGAGCGTGTGCGGCGGCCGCAGCTGACGTCGATCACTCTTCCGTCCTCGCGCGCATCGGAGATAAGACGCTTTATCGGGGCGGAATCGGGGCTTACGAGCGTTACCACGCGGTTGGCGGCAACCATGTTTCCGAATCCTATGTTAATGAATTTCATAAAATCGTATGCCTCTTTATTGCCATTATTCTATGTTCTGGACCTGTTCGCGTATCTTTTCAAGCTCGCACTTCATGTCGACCACGAGAGCGGTGATCTCGGCATCGGCGGCCTTCGAACCGGTGGTGTTTACCTCGCGGTTCATTTCCTGAAGCAAGAAGTCAAGACGGCGGCCGACAGGCTCGCTTTGCGCAAGCGCTTCGTCGAATGCCTTGAAATGGCTTGAAAGACGGACAAGTTCCTCATCTATTGCAACCTTGTCGGCAAAGATCGCACATTCGGTAATGATGCGCTGATCGTTGGGGGGCAGGTTGATATCGTTGTTTTCGAGGACCTGACGGAGCTTGGTCTCGAGTCGGGCGCGGTATGCTTCTACCGATCTGCCCTGAAGCTCGGACACGCGCGCGGCCATCGATGCCAGCTTTTCCTTCTTTGCGAGAAGGTCGGATGCCAGATTGGCACCCTCGCGCTCGCGGGATTCTCTGAATGCATCAAGTGCGGCGTTTAGGCAGGGAAGAAGATCCTGCCAATCCTGCTCCATATCGGCCTCAGGCTTTTTGACGATGAAAAGATCGCGGTTTTGAGCAACCGTCATGACGCTGATATCGTCGGAGAGAGAAAAACGGTCGCGGAGATTTTTGAGCGCTTCAACGTAGGCGGCGGCGTAGGCTTCGTCGAGCTGAATGGATGCTCCGACAGCTTCAAGCTGCTCGATTCCGATGTAAGCCTCGACCTTGCCGCGGCTTACTCCGTTCTGCTGTAAAAACGCCTTTACGCGCTCCTCCAAAAATCCGTAAGCACGGGGAGTTTTGACGGTGCAGTCAAAATAGCGCGAGTTGACCGATTTGATCTCAACTGTATAATTCTTGCCTGCCGCAATCAAGGTCGCGCGGCCGAAGGCAGTCATGCTTTTAATCATTTACAGACTCCGTATATAAATAATCTATCATAATATTATAACATGCATATTTTGCCATGTCAATTAATTTTGAAAATAATTTTTGATTCTAAGGCTGTGACGGAACTTTAAAAGGTAAACAGTTATCAGCTTTGACAGCGCCACGTCAAAGAGCACGAAGGTGACGTTGGACACCGCAAACACCGTCCAGGTAAAGGCAAGGTCGGGATTCTGATTTGCCAGCGTGACGATCTTCATAGTGACGAATATCACTATCGCAAGAGAGGCATTGAACATTACGAGTTTTAACACCCAACTTACGATACTATTCAGCTTTTCGATTCTTGACTTGAGTATCGGATATGCGCCGTAAAAAAGCAGATAAAACAGAGCTATAAATTTGTTGGGCAGCAAAATGAGCGACAGAGCTGACGTAACGAGCCAGATGAGATAAGGCCACTTCCCCCCCATTTCTATCACCGCCATCACGACGAGCAGCGATGCTATCGCGCCTGCCGTCAGATCGAGTATCTCGATCACCGATCCGAGGTATAAAAGCAGGGCACCAAGCGAGCACAGAATAGCGGAGATGGCGATAAATCTCGTCTTTTTCGCCGATTGACCTTTTCGGTTCATCGTCCACCTCAGCAGCAGCGTATGCAGTCGCCGCCGCACATTTCACAGCAGCAGTCGGCGCACATAAGACCGGTGCACATATCACAGCCCGAGCAGGACGACGATTGAGTGGTCGTCTTGTATCCTGCATTGTATCCGTTGGCATTGGCGCGGATGTTGGAGAGCATGTTGCGGTATTCGGCATTGGAGGGATCCATGTAGCAGGCTGTCTCGAGGTACTTTTGCGCATCGAATATCCAGCCGCGCTGAATGAGGATACAGCCCTTCAAAAAGTGCCATTCGGCATTTCTCTCGTTTTGGGAGATCGAGTCGAGCATGATGTCGGCATCGGAATATCTTCCGGCATTGATGGTTTCTCTTATGCGGCGGAAGCTTTCGTTTGCCGAATAGGAGTAACCCGAATCGTATGACGAATAGGAGGATTGCGAGGAAGAAGCACGCTGCTTCTGAATTGTGTCGTAGGCCTCGTTTATCTCTTTCATCTTCTCCTCGACGAGGTCGGAAAGCGGGTTGTCCACGTAGTTGTCGGGATGATATTTTCTTGCAAGCTCGCGGTAGGCTTTTTTTATTTCATCGTCGCTTGCATCGCGTGAAACGCCTAAAACCTTGTAGGGGTCGGTCATTTTTTATGACAGTCCTTTCGAATATAGTCAGTTGTTATCTTTATCGGGATAGATCTTTTTGATTATGTTTTCGGTGATATGGGGAAGACCGAGATACATGATGTTTTTTATGATGCTCTCGATGCCGCTGTCGGCAAAATCGGTAAGATCGACTGCCGTTTCGAGCCCGTAAAGCGATGCGGTAAGTGCTGTGCGCGACGATTCTGCCGAGGGAAGGTCGTCAGGATCGAACGGATTGTAGCTCTTCTTTTTCGCATCGTCATAGACGTCGTCGAGCGCGTCGGCAAGGTAAATGAACCGTCCGCAGCTGAAACCGGCACTCTTTGCGAGCCTCTTTTCCTTTTCGCCGTCGGTTACCGAAGCGAATACTTCGGAAAGAAGCTTTCCGAAGCAGTCGGCCACACGGTCGGGAGAGGTGCAATTCTCCTTTTCGAGCTCTGAAAGCTCGTCAAGCGATGCCTTTACCTTTTCGTCGAGTCCGTCAAGGGGCATTGCCGATCTTTTCATTGCCGAAACGAAGGGGTAAGCAAATATCGGGGCGAGCTTTTTAAGTCCGCGCTTGTCGGCAATGTCGTCG
>JAZSMZ010000016.1:0-14217 GCA_045536155.1 Eubacteriales bacterium | reverse complement strand
TTCGTCCTCGTCGTCTTCGAATTCCTCTTCGTCCTCTTCGAACTCCTCGTTGTCTTCGAATTCCTCGTCGTCTTCGATTTCGTCTTCGTCGTCCTCGAATTCGTCCTCGTCGTCTTCGAATTCCTCGTCGTCTTCGAATTCGTCCTCGTCGTCTTCGAATTCGTCTTCGTCGTCTTCGAATTCGTCTTCGTCGTCTTCGAATTCGTCCTCGTCGTCTTCGAATTCTTCTTCGTCGTCCTCGAATTCGTCCTCGTCGTCTTCGAATTCCTCTTCGTCGTCTTCGAATTCGTCATTGTCAAGAACAACGGGAACGGGAATATCCATCATTATCGGAACTGATTTTTCTTCAGCTTCCTTTTCTGCGGCGGCCTTTTCAGCAGCGGCCTTTTCCGCGGCGGCTTTTTCTGCGGCAGCCTTTTCTGCGGCGGCCTTTTCTGCGGCGGCTTTTTCGGCCTCAAGCTGTTCGATTCCGTCAGCTACGTCCTGCTTCATCGCCTTCATGGCGGCGCGGACAAGCTCGTCATCGGTTATATTGATCTCATCGATGCCTGCTATCTCGCTTGTAATGCCGTCAATCTGTTCAAGATGGGCATTATACGCATCGTAAAGAGAGGTTTTGAAATTTTCAACAGCTTCGCGGAGCTTCAGTGCATTATCGCGCTCGATGCGGATCTTTGCTCTGAAATCGGCAAGGATCTTATCACAGTTGGTCTTTGCGGCGCGCAGAATGAGATCGGCACGCTCGTTTGCCTCGTCGATAAGAGTTGCACTTGCTCTCTGTGCGTTGATAATCGCGTTTCTGATCGATTCCTCGTCCTTTTTGAGCTGATCGTACTTCGACTGTACCTCAGCCAGGCGGCGCTCAAGCGCATCATTTTCGCGATAGAGCTCGGCATACTTAGCCATTACGAAGTTTAACTGCTCGTCAACCTCTTCGGGGCTGTATCCGCGAATAACTTTACTGAATTCTTTGCTTTGTAATTCGTTTGGAGGAAGCATTGTATTTTACCTCTTTACAATAAAATAAACAGTGGAAAGGCATTTTTATCCCTGCCCTTCCTCGATGAGTTTGTTATTTTCTTTTTGGTTTATTTCAGCTTCAAGGCATCAAGACGGAAACGGTCTTTTTTCGTCTTATTGCCAAGCGAAACTATCTTGAATTTACCCTTGCCGCGCATCGATATAATGTCGCCATCCGAAACCTCCTTCGTCCTGTCGCAGACTACCGCGTAATTCAGCGATACAAGTCCGCTTTTGACAGCCTCGTCGGCCTTATCACGCGAAAGATTGCACAGCGATGCAACAACGCAGTCCAGCCGCGCCGAAGCGACGGTATCATGCACGCTCTGATAATTGGGAGAGGTGTCAAGCTCCGATGGCAACGCGCACTTTTTCACCTTGACCTTATCGCGCCCTATCGATGTGAGCGGATTTTGAGCAGAGGTGAGAAAATCGGCGATCGAGCTATCGCAAAACAGATAGGCGCATTTTGAATCGCAAACGATGATATCGCCGAGGTGCGATCTGTCGATTCCAAGCGAGCAGAGCGCGCCGAGGAAGGATCGGTGATCGAGCTCGACATATCCGCTGCCCGATATCAAAACACATTCGATATTCGACGAAACGAACTCGCCCGTAATCGAGCTGCCGTCATCAAATTCATCGAAATAATCGGGCAAAAGGAAGAGCATCCTGCGTTCGGCATTCTCATATCCGCCCCAAAGTAGCATTTTACAGCTTCTGCCGAATGAATTGAATATCCTCTCTGCTTCATACTGTTTTGCGGGGTCTAAAAAATGGCCCGAGCGGGGTATTCCGCTCTCGGCATCGGATATAAGGTCATTTAAACGATCGTAAAACAAATTATCCATACGTTCAGCCAAAAAATCCGCCGATAACGGACAAAAGCAGGTACGTTATCAGAAATGAAAGATCGATGGGCAAGTCCCTTAGCGCAGGTATCTTATCTATGATGAGCCGAACCGGTTTAAGCACCGGTTCGGTCACAAAAAACACAAAGCTCACAAGCGCATTGCTTTCGAGAGGCATTATCCACGAAATGATCATTCTGACGAACAAAAACAGCTGAAGCGCGGATATTAAGACAAATACGACCTTTGCAAGGATATAGAAAATTAAATGCAAAGTATAAACTCCGCTTTAAGATCTATCAGATCATGTTGGGGTCGAACATGTTTGCATTGGGATTCTGGCGCTGCTGAGCGGCAACATCCTGTGCAAGACTAACGTTCGAGGGAGCGAGTACCCATGTATTGGGACCTGCCTTGGTGATATCACCGCTGATGGTGTAGATAACTCCCATAAGGAAGTCGATCATGCGGCGGGCAAGCTCCTTGTTTGCTGTCTTTTCAAGATTCAAAACAACGGTGTGATGGTTGATGAGATGGTCAGCAATATCATTGACGTTTTCCCAACGCTCGGGGTAGATAACTCTTACCTCAAGAGCTGCACCGTCGAGAGCAACAGAAGACTGCTGGGGCTGCTGCATGGGTCTGCGAGTAGGCTGCGGCTGCTGCATCATAGGCTGAACGTATTCTTCCTCATATCCGGTACCGTAATCACCGCTGTCCGGAACATCGAAGGAATAATCCTCGCCCTCATACTCTTCGTCATTGTCAACGGGGTTAACCAAATTCTTGAACTTGTCAACGATTCCCATTTTTTAACCTCCAAAAATGTATTGTTACTTGATATATAATTATTTTTATAATTATCACTTCGGGTATTCGGGCCGATCAGGTGTAGATCCGATCGCCGAATATTGCCTTACCGGGACGCACCATATTGGCACCTGCAAGCACTGCATCCAGATAGTTTGACGACATTCCCATAGACAAAACAGCCCTATCTACATTATGTAGTTTTTTTGCCTGAATGTCAATAAAAATCTTGTAAGTTTCTTCAAAATATTGCAAAATTCTCTTTTTTTCGCTCTCTATTGCGCCGACCGTCATAATTCCGAGCGGACGTATGTGACCAAAGGCGGCAATTTCATCGAAAAACGAGCTTACATCTTCAGGCATTACCCCGCTCTTTTGTGCCTCTCGGCAGCTGTTTACTTCGATAAGAACATCGGACACGATGCCCTTTATCGCGCTCACTCTTTCAAGCTCACGCGCCGCACTCATAGTCGAAAGCGACTGAATGAGCGATACCCTGCCGCAAAGCTGGCGGATCTTATTCGACTGCAGTGTTCCGATATAGTCAAGTGTGAGCGATTTATCGTAACTGTCATACTTTTCGTTGATCTCGTTGAGTCGGTTTTCGCCGATCCTTTCAAGACCTACGGGTACAAGGCTGTTTATAATATCGGGCGAGACTGTTTTTGTGGCAGCACAGATATCAACCTTTCCTGCCGTTTTTCCCTGCGCCTCAAGCGTAGCGATCTCGTCACGGATTCGCAAAAAATTATCTCTGACCGTTTGTATATCCATTTTTTCTCCAAAATCAGCTTACAAGCTGACCGTCGTAATACTCGCCGCCTCCGATGATAATGTTTTCGCCTATATTAAGACGGGTCTGGTGGTCGGGATTTGTCAGATCACGCGGCTCTACGATTACGTATCCGTTTTTCTCAAACAAAGGATTTATCGTACGGAATTTGACAACCGAACCGTTCAGCACAAAGACTCCCTTTTCGCCGTTGACGATGCGCACCGCCGAAATGGGCACGCGGTATCCCGAATAGGAATCGTTTACGAGCTCGATGCTCTGAGAGCGAAGGAAGTTGAAGCCGTCGATGATCATACCGTTTTTGAAAACGAGGACCGCTCTGTCGCTTCCGGGCTCGGTAATGGTACGGTAAAGCGTTGCCTGAAGCTCTTTATCTCCGTTATAGGGGTAAATTATCGTGTAGCTTTTGCCGTTGACGTAGCTGTGACTTTCCGAGAAAGGAATTTCACAAACGATGTACCAGGCGTAGCTTCTGACTATCTTTCCGATAAGCTTGCCGTTTTCGTTGCTGCCGCTTGTCATATCGGGCTGCTTTTCGGCAAGATTGCGATATCCCTGGATCGTGAAGGTGTCGATATCGATCTCGGAAAAAGCTTCCTCGTATCCGTCGGCCTCGGTGTAAAAATAGCCCGAGATATCCGTTCTGATATCATGTATGTTTTCGCCCACGCTTTCGAGAAGGACTGCTTTTTCTTCCTCAAGCAGGGCTATATTGTCGTTGTAATCACTGACCGCTTTTACGAGTATCTGACGTCTGTTCAAAAGCGCCAGGAGATTGTTTTTCTGAGCCATCGCATATTGGATATCGCCCTGCGACAGCCTGTCCGAAATCTCGGTATAAAGCTCGGTTATGCGGATGTCGAGCGTTGCTGTATCGGCAAGAACCATGTCGTCGCTGACGTTGCTCGACTTAAGCAGATTTATCTTGTTATCGATGTCGATAAGCTTTGCACTTACGTCTGCAGGGATATCGTAAACGGTTGCGACCGTGCTGCCGACTCCCACTCGCTCTCCGTTTGAAACATTGTACTTGACGTTTCCGTCGAT
Source organism: Eubacteriales bacterium (assembly GCA_045536155.1). Classification (GTDB taxonomy): domain Bacteria; phylum Bacillota; class Clostridia; order Oscillospirales; family CAG-272; genus JAZQNC01. Next base: position 9,696 of record JAZSMZ010000016.1, on the reverse strand, counting down.
AGAAGAATATACAAGCTCCTCTTTGCGGATTATATAGGCATTAAGCGGAGTAAGGGAGCGTTCGGTTACGTACGCCGCTTCGACAGTTTCGATCTTTGCGCCGAAATTAGTCACCATCTGTGTGGCTATATACACGATAAACAACAGCGATATCAGCGCCGTGACAACGTATACGATTACTTTTTTCAGTTGACGACTATCCATTTTTGCACTACCGTTTGCGAAATTTATACCCGAAATGCCTTTCGGAACAGATTAACTACATTATTATAACACAAATAAATTATTAATTCATGATTTTAACATAAAATTTACAATATTTTTGCGTTTTTCGGGGTCTGAAAGCTCCATTTCGTCCGAAAGGGAGAGCGTTTGAACATACGGGCGGTGACTAAACCACGTAAGTTGGCGTTTGGCATAATTTCTCGTTGCCCTTTTGATGTTCTCAGATGCCTCATCGAGAGAGATAAGACCATCAAAATAGGGATCGAGCTCTTTATATCCGATTGCCTGAGCGGCGGTTTTTCCGTAAGTCGAGCGCAGAGAGCGCGCCTCCTCTACGAGACCTTCCTCAAGCATGATATCGACGCGCCTGTCGATGCGCGCATAAAGCATTTCCCTCGGCCAATCGAGCATAAACACCTTCGATTCCACACTTCCCTCCTCGCGGGAGCGTTTATCCCACTCGGTTTTTGTAATGCCCGTTGCATGGAATATTTCAAGTGCCCGAATGACTCGTTTTTTGTTGTTTTGATGGATCGCCTCGGCCGACATGGGATCGCATTCCCGAAGAAGTCGGTGAAGCTCGGCATTATCGATCTTTTCAAGCGATGCGCGATACTCTTCATCGCTCGCGCCCGATGAAAATACGTTAGCGGTAAGCACGGCATCGAGATAAAGACCCGTTCCGCCGCAGAAGATAGCTCTTTTGCCTCGCGACTGTATATCCTCGATTGCCCTCTCGGCCTCTTCTTTGTAATCGGAGACGTTGAAGGATTCGTCGGGGTCTCTGATATCGATAAGGTGATGCTTCACCCCTGCCATTTCCTTTACAGTCGGCTTTGCCGTTCCGATATCCATTTTGCGGTATATCTGCATCGAATCGCACGATATTATCTCGCCGTCGATCTCCTTTGCCAGGGCTATGGACAAAGAGGTTTTTCCCGATGCGGTAGGGCCGCATATTGCGATGATCTTCGATCTGTCAATCATTTTATCTTGCAGCCTTTCAGTGGATAAACATGGCGTCGCCATATGAGAAAAATCTGTATTTTTCTCGTATTGCTTCGTTATATGCATTGAGCATAATCTCTCTTGACGAAAGCGCGGAAACAAGCATTAAAAGCGTACTTTCGGTCAGATCGAAGTTGGTGATGAGGGCATCGACGGCCTTGAATTTATAGCCTGGGTAAATGAATATACCGGTATCGCCCGACACGGGATGAATAACTCCGTTTTCGTCGGCGGCAGACTCAAGAGTACGGCAGGAGGTCGTGCCGACGGCGATGATCCTTCCCTTGCGGTTGTTGATCTTTTCGGCTGCCTCTTCGGTGACGCAGATGTACTCGGTATGCATAACGTGATCGGCCACCTCGTCCTCCTTTACGGGACGGAAGGTACCGAGTCCGACGTGGAGCAGAACGGGCACGACCTGGGCGCCCTTTTGCTTTATTGCATCAAGAAGCTCGGGGGTGAAATGAAGTCCTGCGGTAGGAGCGGCGGCTGATCCGCGCTCGCGGGCGTAGACTGTCTGGTATCTCGAGGGATCGGATGCGCGCGAAGTTATATACGGGGGCAAGGGCATGCTGCCAACGCGGTCGAGGATCGAATATATATTGTCGCCCTCGTATGAAAAGCGGAGTATTTTGCATCCGTCCTCGCTGTCGCCGACAACCGTTGCACGCAAAAGTCCCTCTCCGTAGACGATTTCTGTGCCCGCTTTTGCACGTCGTCCCGGCTTTAAAAGGCACTCCCACGTATCGAGCTCAACTTGGCGCAAAAGGAGGGTCTCCATGGCAATTCCCGTGCTCTCCTTTATGCCCATAAGGCGGGCGGGGATAACCTTCGTATCGTTTATAACGAGCACGTCGCCCTCGTTGATATAATCGACAATATCGCGGAAAACGCGGTGCTCTATCATGCCGTCTTCGCGCGAAACGCACATAAGGCGGGACATATCGCGCTTTTCGGCGGGAGTCTGCGCTATCAGTTCCTCGGGCAGATCGTAGTAAAAATCCGACCGCTTTAAATTTGTGGGTGTGAGCTCGTTTCTGATTACGTTGTTTTTTGAATTATTCATGTGTCTTCTTCCGACTGTGTATTTTTTGAAAATATTTTTTATTTGCCTTGACAGAAAAAAAATATCGTGATATTATAATGGCAGATAGAGGTCGCGGCAACGATCAGTAGGTTTTTTCACCGAAAGGCAATGCCGCCGAAGATGTTTTGGTTTGAAATATCTGGGACGCAGGTGAATAATCTGCGGACTGTCATCATAAAAGGCAGCGCGTTATCATATATTTGCATATTGAAAGCCGCTTTGCCCTCTGATGGAGTGCTATCATGTAAACGAATAAAATACGCTCGCGTTTTGTCGAAAAATCGCAAAACACCATAGTGTATATTATATTACATGTATAGCCGGTTTTCAACCGGTTTTTTCGTTTTTTACAATAAATTTAATTATTTTTCCGAAAAGGAGCGTACCGCAATGAAATCCAATCCCATTTTCCAAGGAGCCGCCGTCGCAATTATTACCCCTTTTAAAGACGGACGTATAGATTACGACGCGCTGGGTGCAATTATAGAAGATCAGATCGCAAATTCGACAGATGCAATCGTTATATGCGGAACAACGGGCGAATCGTCCACCTTAACCGATGACGAGCATCGCGCCGCTATCGCATTTGCGGTTGAAAAGGTAAATCACCGCGTGCCCGTTATCGCGGGTACGGGATCGAACGACACCGCCTATGCAATAGAGCTTTCGCGCTATGCCTGCGATGTCGGAGTTGATGCGCTGCTCATCGTTACCCCCTATTACAACAAGGCTACCCAGAAGGGACTTATCAAGAGCTTTACCGCCATTGCAGATGCCGTTACAAAGCCTATTATTCTTTACGACGTGCCCTCTCGTACAGGATGCGGATTTTCCATCTCCACATACCGCGAGCTTGCAAAGCACAAAAACATCGTTGCGGTGAAAGAAGCATCGGGCAACATTTCCCAGATCGCGCAGCTTATCGCCGAATGCGGTGATATGTTAGATATTTACAGCGGAAACGACGACCAGATCGTCCCCATACTGTCGCTCGGCGGCAAGGGTGTAATTTCGGTGCTTTCCAACGTATGTCCCCGCGAAACCCACGACATCTGTCAGCTGTTCTTGGACGGAAAGGTAAAAGAGAGCGCCGCTCTTCAGTTAAAGCTTCTCCCCCTTATCAATGCCCTTTTCTGCGAGGTTAATCCCATACCCGCAAAGACCGCCATGGCAGCACTCGGCTATTGCACCGAGGAAATGAGATTGCCCCTTTGCGAAATGGAAGACGCAAACCGCCAAAGACTGCTTGACGCAATGAAAAAAGCAGGTCTTATCTAAGTTTTTTAAACGAAAAAGGAAGGACAGCTTGACATTGCCGTCAAGCGTGATAAAGATGATTAAAATTATTCTCGCAGGTGCCAACGGACGCATGGGAAGAGCAGTCAGAGAGGCTGTTTTTCAAAAGAGCGAATATACGATCGTTGCAGGATTTGACACAAACGAAGCATCGGCAAACACCCATCCCTTTCCCGTGTTTTCGTCGCCCGACGATTATGAGGGAGAGGCCGACGTCATAATCGATTTTTCCCACCACACGTCGGTCGATGCCCTGCTGAAATATGCAAAAAAACGCTCGCTTCCCCTTATAATCTGCACAACGGGTCACACCGACGAGGAGATAGCAAAAATAGAGGCCTCATCGGCAACCAATGCGATCTTTCGCTCGGGAAATATGTCGCTTGGCATAAACCTTTTAGTCGAGCTCTGCCGCCGTGCCGCGGCCGCTCTTGACGGCTTTGACATTGAGATAATCGAGCGTCACCACAATCAGAAGCTCGACGCTCCCAGCGGCACCGCCATCATGCTCGCAGATGCCGTTTCAACGGCGAAAAACGGAGAAAGCGAATACGTCTACGAGCGTCAGTCCCGCCGTCAAAAACGCGACGGAAAGGAGATCGGTATCCACTCGGTAAGAGGAGGCAGCATCGTCGGTCAGCACGACGTTATCTTTGCCGGTCAGCAGGAGTGCATAACGCTGTCCCACACCGCCGAATCCCGTTCGGTCTTCGCCGAAGGCGCTCTGCGTGCGGCTAAATTCATGGCAGGTAAAAAAAGCGGACTATACAGCATGAAGGACGTTATTTCATGCATTATCTGACGGTTTATTGTTTAAATATGCAATATTTTTTACCAAGCTGTGTATAAATTCAAAAATATTAACAAAATATTCTTTATTTTTAAAGCGCGATGTTATATACTAAACATATATGCATCGCGTTTTGCGTTTGCAAAAAACTACCGAAAGAGGTGAAGATCATGGACGCTGGAGGCGGTCGAAGTAGGTCGCAGTTGTTATGCCAAAGCTCGCGCATATCGGCAACAGCAAATGATCTTTGCCGATTTGTTTTCGCTCGGTAACTTATCATCGAAACGTCAATTTAATAATTGCTTTAAGGGCTTTTACATAACAACGCAGGACTTATACTGCTTCCCTCTCGCCGCGATTTTTTAAGATCACGGCTTTTGCGGATATTTGTTTTATCCGCGTTTATCACTATTTTTGAGAGGAGTGTTTACAATGGAAGAGGCCCTTGTTTTAATTGAAGAAAAGCGCTTTCGCGAGCTTCGTGAAATGCTCTGCGAATGGGAGCCCGCAGACATCGCATCGCTGCTTGCCACCCTGCCCGACGACAGACTAGTTGTAATTTTCCGCCTTTTGCCAAAGGAGATCGCCGCAGAGGTATTCGTCGAGATGGATGCCGATGCCGAAGAGCTGCTCATCGGTGCATACAGTGACTCTGAGCTTAGCGAGGTTATCAATCTGCTATTCATGGACGATACCGTTGACATCATCGAAGAGATGCCCGCCAACGTTGTCAGCCGTATGCTTAAAGCGGTCACCCCCGACAAGCGCTTGCTTATCAACGAGCTGCTTAAATATCCCGAATCCACCGCGGGCAGCGTTATGACAACCGAGTATATCGACCTTCGCGCCGATATGACTGTTGACGACGCCATGAAGCGCATCCGCCGTACAGGTATATCAAAAGAGACCGTTTACACCTGCTACGTCACCGATCCGCGTCGCCGTCTTATCGGATACATCGACGCGGTCACATTGATGATCGCCGATCCGGACGAGCTCATTGGCGATCTTATGGAAACATCGGTAATATCGGCAAAAACAACCGACAACAAAGAGGACACCGCCGCCGATATTCAAAAATACGACCTTCTTGCTCTGCCCGTTGTTGACGGTGAAAACCGTCTCGTGGGCATTATCACGGTTGACGACGCTATCGACGTTATCACCGAGGCAAACGAGGACGACTTCGCTATCATGTCGGCTATGCAGCCTATCGAGGAAACGTATTTCAAAACGTCCGTCCTCACGCATGCGAAAAACCGCATTATCTGGCTCGTTATCCTTATGCTCTCGGCGAGTATTTCGGGTATTATCATCACACATTACGAAAACACGTTTGCAACTGTTCCGATACTCGTTTCCTTTATCCCCATGCTTATGAACACCGGCGGTAACTGCGGATCACAGTCGTCTACAATGATAATCCGCGGACTTGCAACCGACGAGATAAGTCCCTCCGATTTCCTTCGCGCTCTATTTAAGGAGTTCCGCATAGGCGTGCTTATCGGTGCGGCGCTGTTTGTTGTCGGATTCGTTCAGATAATGATCCAGCAAAACGATCTTCGCCTTGCTTTGACCGTCGGACTTACCCTCGTATGCTCAGCGATGCTGGCAAAGCTGCTGGGATGTACACTGCCTATCTTGGCGAAGAAGTTAAAGCTCGACCCCGCCATTATGGCATCCCCCTTTATCACCACTATCGTTGACTGCTTTACGGTATTCGTATACTTCAACATTGCCCTTTTGATTATGAATCTGAGTGTATAAAAATTACAGCCGATACTTTTTTGGTATCGGCTGTTTTTATTTAAAAAATATCTTGTTTTTTTGCGCGTAGTAATGTATAATAATATAATAATTATATATTAGGTGTTATACTTCGCCGCCGTCGTCGACGATCTTGACACCGATGTCCGCATCGGGCACGTATTCAAGCAGATCGCCAACCTGACAGTTGAGCGCGCGGCAGATCTCGTTTAAGGTTGAAAATCTTACCGCTTTTGCCCTTCCGTTTTTCAAAACGGAAATGTTTGCAAGAGTTATTCCTACCTTTTCGGCAAGCTCGGTAACGCTCATTTTGCGCTTTGCGAGCATAACGTCAATGTTAATTACAATGGCCATAGTTTTATACCTCGCTTAAATTGTGAGGTCGTTGTCGCACTTCATCTGAAACGCTTTATACGTCAGATGAGAAAGCGCCGAGCAAATAACTGTTGCCCCCAGCGACAAAAGTGCAAAAAAGAGCATCGGGATTATTATTCCCGGATGACCGAGATCCATGACAACCAGCACGACCGCACCTGCGATTATGTAGATTCCCTCAAAGAGAAACATCTGACCGATATTTTTAAGGCGTTTCGCGTTTTCGACACAAAAGGAGTTGTCCCTACCTATCTCGGTAAATATCTGCCAGGCAAAGGCAAGGGAGATAAAGATCGGTACCGATGCAAGCACCGCATACACAAGGCAGGGAGCATACATATAGGACAGATTGGGATTATTTTGTGCGATCTCTTTTGCAAACGAGGGCAAAACAAGCACGCAAACTATTAAAACGAGCAATCCTACAAACAGGCAAGTCACACGAAGCCATATTGAAAGTTCTTTTTGTTTCATGAGTATTTCCTCACATTTTGTGTTTTAAGTAACTACAGTATATCACATTAATATTTGTTTGTCAATGTTTTTTTATCGTTATGCGATAAAGCAGCGGATATTTTGCGCGAAAGTAACATTTTGATGTTAATATAATGTGAATTTGTGAGGAACCTATTGACTTTATCGTGATAAAGTGCTATCATATTAAAGTGCTAAAGCGTTTTTGAAAATATTTATAAGAAAGATAGAGAATATGAATTTCAATCTCAACATTCCAAACGGAACACGCGACCTTCTCTTTTCGGAGGTCAAAACATACGAAGCGGTATCGCGATCCCTTTCGGACATATACGAGCGCGGCGGCTTTCAGCCCGTCATGACTCCCGCCGTTGAATACTACGACGTATTCGACTGTGACAAATCAATAAAGCCCGAAAGCATGTACAAGCTCAGCGACATGAACGGACGTCTTATCGTTTTCCGTGCCGACAATACCCTGCCTATGGTAAGAGTTGCGGCAACAAAGCTCCGTCATGAAAATATGCCTCTGCGCCTTTGCTACAATCAGTCTATCTACCGCATCGCAAACGGATATTCGGGCAGAAGAAGCGAGATTTTACAGAGCGGTGTCGAGATAATAGGTGATACGGGCGTTCGCGGCGACCTTGTGTGCGCATCGACCGCAATTGAGGCGCTCAGCTCCCTCGGAGCCGATTTCAAGCTTGAGATTGGCAACGTCGGTTTCTACAATGAGCTTATTTCAGAGCTCAACCTCAGCGAAAGCGAGAGCGCCGAGCTCCGCACCAACGTCGAACACAAGAACCTCGGAAAGATCGCCGAATACGGCAAGATCGCCTCCATTCCCCTTCTCTACGGCGGACGCGAGGTGCTCGAAAAGGCGGCCGCTATTGCGGGTGACAACAAAGCGGCTCTTGATGCCGTTAACTACGTCGGCAATATCTACGACACTCTCGTTTCGTCGGGTGCCGGAGATCACGTTATCATTGACATGGGTCTTGTACATGAAATCGACTACTACACCGGACTTGTCTTCCGCGGATACATGGACGGTGCAGGAGAGCCCGTGCTTGCAGGCGGAAGATACGACAGTCTGTCATCGTGTTTCGGACTTGATGCTCCCGCAACAGGCTTTGCGGTAAACGTATCTCTCGCCGCAGACACAATGATCCGCAAAAACGGACTTAGCGAGAGAATCACCCCCGTCTATTTGGTACATTTTGATCCTGAAAATTTTGATGCGGCCGAAAAGTTTGTCCGCGAGAATGCCGAAAGCGGCATTATATGTGAGCTTTCCATGTATGACAGCTACGAAAAGAGCGTCGAATACGCCGCAATGCGTTCTATTCGCAAGATCGCATACGTTGACGGCGAAGGCGTTAGAATTACCGAAAGAGGTGAGAGCAAATGATCCGTTTGGCGCTTACAAAAGGAAGAATCGAGCAGGAGGCGATAAAGCTTATCGCGGCTGCAGGATACGATTGCTCCTCTCTTGAAAAGGATGCGCGCGGCCGCAAGCTGCTTTTCAACGTCGGCGATGGAAAGATCGAGATTGTGCTTGCAAAGGCGGCCGACGTTATCACCTACGTTGAGCACGGTGTTTGCGATATCGGTATCGTAGGACGTGACACAATAATGGAATCAACGGGCGTATTTTACGAGATCGCTGACCTCGGATTCGGCAAATGCCGTTTCGCTCTTGCAGGTCCTGCAGGGAAAAACTTCTACGACGGAATTTCACATAAGGTCATCGCATCGAAATACCCCACCGTCGCAAAGGATTACTTCAATGCACGCGGTATCGACGTCGAGGTGGTAAAAATTGAGGGTTCGGTTGAGCTTGCTCCCCTTCTCGGACTTGCCGACGCGATCGTCGACATCGTTGAAACGGGATCGACCCTAAAGGAGAACGGCCTTGAGGTATACGAAGACGTTGCCGACATTTCGGCAAGACTCATCGTCAACGTAGCCTCGGTCAAGCTCAAAAAGGATGAGATCGACGAATTTATCTCAAAAGTAGTTCCGAACAATTTATAAAAAGGATTATTAAAATGCTTAAATTTTACGATAAATCAAGCGCACCCGAACTTCTCGATATGCTCCGCCGCCGTTCGGCAGGTGAAAATCCCGAGATCATGGCAACGGTCAACCGCGTTATCGACGATGTAAGGACACGCGGAGACGAGGCGCTTTACGAATACAGCGAAAAATTTGACGGAGTAAAGCTTTCTTCCCTTTTCATGAGCGAAGAGGAAAAAGAGCGCCTTATCGCAATGGTGCCCGACGATCTTCGCCGTACCATGGAAAGGGCGGCCGAAAATATCCGCGCCTTCCATGAGCAGCAAAAGCAGACAAGCTGGATAGATGCATCCGAAGGACGCGTTATGGGTCAGCGTGTGCTCCCGTTGCGCCGTGTCGGCATATACGTTCCCGGCGGACGCGCCGCATACCCTTCGTCGGTGCTTATGAACGCTATCCCCGCATCGGTTGCGGGTGTTGATGAGATAATCATGTGCACTCCCCCGAAAGCAGAGGGCGTAAATCCTGCCGTTATATACGCCGCACATCTTGCAGGAGTAAAAAATATCCTTACGGTGGGCGGTGCCCAGGCAGTTGCCGCTCTGGCTTACGGTACAGACAGTATAAAAAGAGTTGACAAGATAGTTGGTCCCGG
>JAZSMZ010000043.1:0-2384 GCA_045536155.1 Eubacteriales bacterium | reverse complement strand
ATGCCCAGCCAAGAGGAGTTCTACATCTATAGTCATTCATCTGTAGTTCGCTGAACGTAAAAACGTCGCTGAGGTGGAGAGATCCATCTCAGCGGCAATTTTTATCTTTTTTTATAAATGACAAGCTCGGGATTTTCGCCGTTTTCCTCGTAGGTGCAGATGAGGATGAAATCCATATTGGCGACGATGCCGAAGCAACGGTCACCTCCGAACTCGCATTCGAGCTGATTTCCGAGGTAGGTTGCGTTATCATCGAGGAATTTGACGGTATTCCCGTTGGGGAGGCGGTATTCCAGATTGACGTAACCGCCCACGAGTGCATTGAGCTTTTCGAGCTTCGGCATTCCTTCAACACCAAGGGCGTTGATCTCGTCGATCAGCTTACGTTTAAATTCCTCAAATTTTCCGCCGTCGTCGAGGTTTTTATAATTCTTCCAATAGTCGAGTTTGGGGAGCATTTCCTTTAAATACGTACGAGCTTGCTCCGAGGGAAAGGCTTCGCTTGCCATATTTGCCACGCAGACCTCGATCAGATCGTCCATATCGTGATACATATACTCGCCGTCGGCATAGCACCACTTGCAATAGTCTTCGTTGAAGATCCCGTCCTTTTCTTTGCTGATGCTGCTATCTTCAAGCGGCATACCACAGCATTGACAGATCAGCTCTCTTGGAGAGCCAAGGAGCGTGTTGATGGAAACGTCAAAAAGCTTGGAGAGAAGCTTGAGCGTTTCGGTGTTGGGTACTGTTTCGCCGTTTTCCCAACGGCTGACCGCCTGACGTGTGACGAATACCTTTTCGGAAAGCTCCTCTTGGGAGAGGCCGTGCTTTGTTCTGAGTTCCCTTATAATATCCTTTGTTTCCATAAATTATCACCTCGTGTTTATTATACTGCGTTTCACGATCATAAACAAGCAACTGTCTGTTGCTTTCTGCGCGGCAAATTGGAATTTGTCAGTTATTTAGTTCATCTAACAAGGTATCAAAACGTTTTGCTTCGTCGTATGTCATTTTATACCAAGAGCCTTTTTCGGCACAGATAAACATATTACCGAAGTGATACACAGTTAATTCATCGCCATTGTCATATTCCAGAATTATGACCCATGTCATTCCTGTGTATTCATTAGGATCTTCTTCGAAATTGCTCTGCAACTTCAAGTTGGACAGATAGTCTATGATCTCTTTTGCATCTTCCCCGTCAAACGAATAATTGTATCCCTCGGGGAGAGAAGATACGTCAATCTTGATTACATTGCCTTCTGCTAATAGTTGGTTGCCTTGCACTTGTTGAGGTTGTTTACTGCATCCGACCATACCCAACACACAAAGAAACGCTAATGTGATTGTCAATAGTTTTTTCATTATGTTTACCTCCGTCAAATATTAGTTTTCTGCCTCAAAATACATTTTCATAAATGCTATTCTCGCCGCAAGTGCCGATTTTGTGGTCTTTGCCTTTTGCATAATGTCAAAGCCGTGCATCAGTTCTTTGATCATATCATTTCACTCCACAAGTCCAAAATGCTTGGCGATCATATCGCAAACCTGTTCTCTCGTATCCAAGCCGTTATCCTCACGCACAACCGTGAAAAATCCGCTGTTTGCGTATTCGTCGTAGTGCTCCTTGCTGTTGATTCGGGCAAGTCCTTGGCGATAGTTTTCCATTACTGCCGCAGGATCGTCGCAACTATCGATCACATTTAAGAGAAACTGCTTTTCCGGATCACTTCGGTCGAAGAAGCGCTCGACGCTCATAGATTGAGGTGAAAGCATCACCGCAACATGATCGTAATCTGTGATTTCTTTCAGTATATCGATGGGAATACAGGTGTCCACAGTTACCTTCTTATCTTGCGATATGGCGATCAGCTCGGCGACCTCAAACTCTGCTGCCTCGCGACCGACGGCATAGAGCCAACGTTCATACTCCTCCGGCGTGCGGGTAACGAACTCTTTCCAATCCGTGAGGCTTCGGTTGTAGCAGAGGTCGGGGTGCGTCTCGGGTGTCGCTACGATCTCGGATACCGCCATATGATAGTTTTCGCCGCAGCAAATCATATCGTAACGCTCGGCAAGCATCTTCACGGTGGTAGACTTGCCCGCGTAGGCAGTCCCTGTGATGAAATATACGTTTTTCAGATAGTGCTTCAGGATGTTGTTTTCGATCTTCATTTTTGCACCTATTTGTTTTATTCTACTCCCTGCATCTCCATCAGTTCACGCAGATCTCCGAAGCTCTTGTCGTACTGCGACTGAGAGATCGCGCCGTTTTGGAGAAAGGTATCGAGCGTTTTTCTCTGCTGGTGGAACAGGCTAACCTTCTGCCAACGCTCTTTTGTCATAAGGTTCGAGTGCCCTGTGCGGATCTCTCCGAGAAGCGA
>JAZSMZ010000124.1:0-5922 GCA_045536155.1 Eubacteriales bacterium | reverse complement strand
CTTAAAATCCAAATAATACCGGGATTTTTTATATTCTTTTTTGTTTTTCGGTATTTGAACAAGAGCACAAATTCCCGCATAGATCAGACATATAAGAATCAACGGAGATAATAGAACAACCAATAAACCAATCAATAGTTTTTGATACCATTTCATTTTATTCATCAGAAAATCCTCCTTTCGGTAGTATGAAAAAGCCGCAAGACCCCTAAGTCCTGCGGCTTCTTTCGCGGCAGATGCCGCATTTGGCGGAGAGAGAGGGATTCGAACCCTCGTGCGCGTGAGCGCAAACTGATTTCGAGTCAGCCCCGTTATGACCACTTCGATATCTCTCCGTGTTTGATTGTATTTGAATTTTGCACGGCTTTTGCAAGGCTGATGGTGAAATGCTGTCATCTAAAATTCAAGAAAAATGAAGCATTGACGAGGAAATCGAAGAATACGCGGGCTTTCGCAAGTCGCAGAGTGATAAGCTCGTCTACCTTTCGAGTCAGCCCCGTTATGACCACTTCGATATCTCTCCGTAATTATGATGCACAGAGTGCATCATGATTGCGGAGCAGAGTGAGATGAGGCTCAATGAGCTTGCTCATTGAATCCACTTCGCATACCACACCCGAAGATCGACAAGCTTGCTTGTCAGGCGCAGGGTGTAGGTATCCTCGCCAAAGGCTAGATATCTCTCCGTAAATATAATGCATACTGCACGTATTCAATTTCAGCGATAAGTAAAATTATCACGCTTGGATATTATAACACACTTCTTTTCATTTTGCAAGTATTATTTAAAAAAAACTATTGAAAAAATAATATATCAAAGGTATAATTAAAACAAAGTAAGTAATATTTTAATTGAAAAGGGAGCGGTATCATTGAAAAAATACAAAATCGGACTTCTTGGATTCGGCAACATGGGAAGAACACACCTTTATTCTATCGAAAATCTCAAATATTATTACAAAGATCTCCCGTTTGATGCAGAGGTTGTAAAGGTTTGTACTACAAATGAAAAAACCGGTGCGGCGGCACGCTCTTTCGGTATCCCTTATTCGACTACAAATGAAGATGAGATCATTTACGATCCCGATATCGATATAATCGACGTCTCAACTCCCAATATATATCATTATGACACACTCAAAAAGATAATTTCCGCAGAAAAGGCGATTTATTGCGAAAAGCCGCTCTGCGTCACCTATTCACAGGCCAAGCAGGTTGCCGATCTTGCAAATCGGCGCGGCGTTGTCGGACAGATCGTCTTCAATAACCGCTATCTTGCTCCCATTATGCGCGCAAAACAGCTCATTTTCGAAGGAAAGCTTGGCAGAATTCTCTCTTTCAGATGTGCATATCTCCATTCGAGCTGCTGTGACGTTACCCGAAGTGCCGGCTGGAAGCAGGACAAGTCGGTCTGCGGCGGCGGAGTCCTTTTTGATCTGGGCTCGCACGCAATAGACCTTATATACTATCTTTGCGGCGATTTTTCTTATGTCCGCGGTATGTCGCAGATCGCATATCCCGTGCGCCGCGGTATAGACGGCAACGAGTGGCATACCAATGCCGATGAGGCATTTTATATCACAGCCAAGTTAAAGAACGGTGCCTGCGGCACGATTGAGGCCAGCAAGATCGCAATAGGCACAAACGACGATCTGAAGCTTGAAATATACGGTGAAAAGGGCGCAATCAAGTTTGATTTGATGCAGCCTAATTTCCTCTTCTACTATGACGGAAGCGAAAACCGCGGGCACGATCACAACACCGATCTAGGCGGCAATGCAGGCTTTACAGCCATCGAATGTGTCGGCCGCTATGAGAGTCCCGCATTCCCGGTTTGCGGCGTCAAGGCGCCTGTTGGATGGGTGCGCGGCCACGTTGGCAGCTATTACAGCTTCCTCGATGCCCTCTATTACTCAAAGCCCATATCCCCCTCGCTTGACGACGGCGCGCATATCCAATGGGTAATGGAGCGTGCTTATGCCGATGCCGCCATGGCAAACGGCGAGAACAACGAAAAAGAGTTAAAAGAAAAGGATATTCTGCACAGCGGAAATAAATCCTATGATGTTCATGACACACCTCAAAGCGATATCGCTGCACTGAATAACGCGCTGGAGGTCGCAAATCGACGCTGATGTATATTATTGGATTGACCGGCGGCATGGGCGCCGGAAAAGGGTATTGCTCGAAGATTTTTGCCAATCACGGAATAAAATCGCTTGATACAGACCTCGTTTCTCGCGACGTGTGCAAGGCGGGAAGTGACTGCCTTTCATCTCTTGCCGCCCGTTTTGGAGATCATATCATAAATCCCGACGGATCGCTCAATCGCAAAGCTCTTGCCGAAATAGCATTTGCAAGCGAAGGCAATACGTCCGATCTTAACGCAATCACGCACAAATACATTATTGCCGAGTGCAAATCGTGGCTAAATGCCCGACGCGATGCGGGCGATTTCGCCGCGATAATCGATGCTCCCTTGCTTTATGAAAGTGGCCTTGATTCAATCTGCGACTACGTGGTCGCAGTTATCGCCGACGATGAGCTTCGCATATCGCGTGCGATGGCAAGGGATAATATCACACGCGATCAGGCGATCGCGCGCATTCAAAAGCAAAAGGACAACTCGTTTTTCATCTCTAACGCTGATTTTGTCATCAGCAATAACGATACAGACGACGTTATATCTCAAATTGATCTTGTCATCGAAACCATAGTAAGCAAATCAAAGCAATAAAATGAGATTTAAAACAGTAAACAATGTCATAACCGTTGCATTTATAGCAGTAATCTGCTGTCTTTCCTTCTTCGCCTATAACCACTTTGTAAACCGTTACGAAACAACTGTCTATCCTCGACAATATGTACAAGAGGTGTCAAAGGCGGCAGAAGAGTTTTCCGTTCCCGAATATATCATTTATGCCGTGATCCGAACCGAAAGCTCATTTAAATCAGATGCTGTTTCATCAAAAGATGCTGTCGGTCTGATGCAGATAACACCCGACACTTTTAATTGGCTTCTCACAAAAACTGGTGAGAAGCTGACGAGTGATAAGCTCTATGACCCAATGACTAATATCACATATGGCACACTCTTTTTGTCGATGCTCTACGAAGAATTCGGAGATTGGGAAATCGTATATGCCGGATACAACGCAGGCATGAACCGCGTCAGAAAGTGGCTGCTTGATCCCGAGCTTTCAAACGGTAAAGAACTGTTGCAGATCCCTTTTAAGGAAACACGTGAGTACGTTGAGCGGGTAGCCGAAACGGCAGAAATATATAAAAGACTATACTACAGTAAATAAGGACTAAAATATGCTTGAAACGATCTATACAATACCGGTAAACGAGGCATTTGACGAATGTGCCGCCGATCACTCGATCGGCTGTCCATTCTGCCATCTTTATAAGAAGCTCGAATCCAATGAGCTTGATTTGATCCTCGGCGCATCGATGATGGAGCCAGACATCCGCATGCAGACCAACGAGATGGGCTTTTGCACCGAGCACTATGCAAAAATGTTTGCGAGAAACAACCGCCTTCAGCTCGGACTTATGCTTGAAAGTCATCTTGACGTTGTTCGTGAGGAGCTTGACAGCGGCAAGCTTTTGAATTTGATACGCGGCAAGGGAGCAACGGCATCGGACAAGCTTCAAAAGCTTGAAAACAGCTGTTACGTTTGCGACCGTATCGAAAATAATTTCCAAAAGATGATCGAAAACGCCGTTTATCTCTGGAACGTGGACAGCGATAAAAAGGAAAAGCCTTTTGAGGAAAAAATCAAAGCGCAAAGTCATTTTTGTCTGCCTCATTACAGAAAGTTTATCGAGTGCGCCCGTATCTGCCTTGAAAAAAAGCAGTTCGGTGATTTTTATACAGTAATTACCGACATTGAAAAAGCATATTTCGATACGTTGCGCGCCGACGTATGTTGGTTTTGCAAAAAGTTTGACTACCGCTATGAAAACGAGCCCTGGGGCAATTCAAAGGATTCTGTCGAGCGCGCCATCGCCTTTTTGAACGGAAAGCACTGACGATATGAAATATACATATTCAAACGGACGCGCGATTTTTGAAAACGTCACCGATTTTGACATATCCCAGACCTTCGATTGCGGCCAATGCTTCAGATTTAAGCTTGTCGATGGTTTTTGGCAGGGAATATCATGCGGACACTTCGCACGTTTCAATCAGCCGTCGCCCGACACTCTCGAGATATATGCAGACGAAACAGATGTCGATTATTGGGTAACATTTTTGGCGCTTGATACCGACTATTCAGTCGTCAAGGCGGATATCGCCTCAAGGTTTGGCGGTCAGACTATACTTAGCGCAATGGAGTGCGGAAGTGGAATACGAATTCTGCGCCAACATCCGTGGGAGACTCTTATTTCCTTTATTATTTCTCAAAACAACAATATCCCTCGTATTAAAAAGATAGTCGAATCGCTCTGCCGCGAGTTCGGCGAGAAGATTGAGTGCGGCGAGCAGGTGTTCCATGACTTTCCGACGCCCGAAGCGCTGTACAATGCCGGTGAGAGCGCAATATTCGCTCTTAAAACGGGTTTTCGCGCAAGGTATATATTCGACGCCGCATCGCGCGTTGTTGACGGCAGGCTCAATATAGATGCGCTGTGCCAAATGGACAGCGATGCTCTTAACGAGGCGCTTCTCGAAATTTGCGGAGTTGGTCCGAAGGTTGCCGCCTGCGTGTCCCTTTTCGGATTCGGACACACCGAGGCTTTTCCGATAGACGTATGGGTAAAGCGGATAATGCAGAAATATTATCCCGACGGACTCGACATCAAATCTCTCGGACGGTACGCTGGAGTTGCACAGCAGTATCTGTTTTACTATGAACGCTATCTCGGCGGAGATAAAAACTGATAAAAAGCAGAAATAGCCATGATTTTTAACTTTGATACCTTCATAACAAAATTGCCGGGCGTCGGTGATAAACGCGCGGCACTTTTGTCGCGCCTTGGTATAACAAACGTCGGACAGCTTTTGCGCCATTTTCCGCGCGGTTATCAGAACCGTGGAGATATCAAAGAGGTGAGCGAAGGTGTAAGCGGAGAGATCGTTTCCCTTGTTTTGACAGTGGGCAATAATCCCGTCACTTCGATGCTGCGCTCGCGCATGCTTATAACGAAGTTCATGGCATTCGATGACAGCGGAAAATGCAATATTGTCTTTTTCAATAACCGCTATGCATCGCAGACCTTTACAAAGGGAAGCACCTTCCGTTTTTACGGCAAGGCACAAAAGACAAACGGAAGGCTGACTCTGACAAACCCGGTGTTCGAGAGGGTAGTAGAGGGCAGCGCGCTTCCTCCTATAATCTCGATATATCCGCTCACAAGCGGACTTAGCCAAAAGATCATTTCAAATCTTGTCTCTGAATTGCTTTCAAGAATGGAGGACAGCGCCTTTAAAACGTCGCTGTCCGACGAAATAATGCTAAAGGCGGGTCTTTGCACTCCTGCATTTGCATACAGAGCGATCCATTGTCCAAAATCATTTGAAGATACCGAAAAAGCAAGGCGCTTTTTCGTGTTCGAGGAGCTTTATAATTTTGCTATTCGAGTAAAACACTCAAAAGTACGTATGAGAGAAGGAAATGCCGAGCCTTTAAAGGTGTCCAAAAGCTCCTTTGCCGAATTCACATCTCAATTCAGCTATGAGCTGACAAACGCGCAGAAAAAAGCGATCAATGAGATCGCTGTCGATCTGGCCTCGGGCAAACCTATGAGAAGAATGCTTTGCGGTGACGTCGGAAGCGGCAAGACTGCCGTTGCCGCCGCAGCGGCATATATTGCCATCAAATCGGGGCACAAGGCTGCACTTATGGCGCCGACAGAAATACTTGCCTGTCAGCATTATGCTGATCTGTCACGTATTTTTGAAAAAATAGGTAT
>JAZSMZ010000120.1:0-3165 GCA_045536155.1 Eubacteriales bacterium | reverse complement strand
GAAGCCATCAAGATAGCAGGCGCACGGCAGTGCGCATAGGGCGGAGCCCCAAGGCTTGCGTTAGCAAGACTTTCTGCGGATATTATATCACAAAAGTGTGAATAAATCAAGGTGTTTTGACTCATTTGCAAGGATTCGTGTCAAAAAATCGGCATCGGATGTTTCACCGATGCCTGACTCGTTCTGCAGTTTGTTTTACAATCTTGCAATCCGATATCGCTGATTCTTCTCCTTCGTATAGTGAGCGAAGGAGTCGATCAACCATTCCTTGGTTGTGAAAACTCCGGTTTGCGCTCGTGCAAACCGCAGACCATTCTCTTGCTTCATCCACGAGTTAATAAGAACATTTGAACAGCCCACAAGCTTGGCTGCTTGGGTTGCGGTCAGTACCGTAGGACTTTTACTCCATTCGGCTCTTATCTCTATTTTCAGATTTGTGATGGTTGTTTGGCTGAGCTTATACGTCCGACTTTGAACACGCCAAGGAATCCTTTATCACCCGATCACCGCTCATGGACAAAAACAGAATGTTCAGCGAGGATGAGGCAAGCCTGCTCTATCGGTGCATCGTCTACGCAAGAGAGAACTGCGAATCGCTGACATATGAACAGGATCAGCAGCTCGACGGTCTGCTCGAAAAGCTGTTTCAGCTTGTCTACCTCTATATTTTCTGCTTTTTATATTCTCTCGGAAGCTTCCCGATATACCGTTTGAACGTTTTTGCAAAAAACGATAAATTATCAAAGCCGCAAAGCGAGGCGGTATCGGCGACGCTGTATCCCTCGGATAAATAATCGATCGCCTTAATGCAACGGTAATTGTTGAGGTTTTCCACGATCGTCTGTCCTGTGAGCCTTTTAAACTCTCTGCACAGGGCATATTTGTCGTACAACACCGCTTTGGAGATGTCGTCTATCGTAATTTTTCTTCTATAATTCTCGCGGATATAAGAAATAACGTTTTTGACGGTTTCATACCTTTTAAAGTCCTCGCTCGGAGCTGTTTTATGTGTGATGTACTGCTCGGCGAGCTCGATCAGCATTTCCAGAACGATCTTGTTTAATTTCGCAATGCGGCAGGGACATTCGTGATCCAAATATATCTTTGTCAGCTCCTCAAACAGATGAACCAGCGAAGCGCTCTTGATCAATGGTTCGAAGCGTACGGTGCTTGGATCGATTCCGACTTTCTTGCAAAAATCTGTGCTCACGATCAAACAGGTGTATGTCAGATCCGTATCGGTCCCCGTATAGTGAAGGGCATTTGAATTAACGGTAATGATATCATTCTTGTTAAACGGATGCCGTTCGCTATCCAGAAGCACGGTGCCGCAGCCTTCGGTGCAAATCTGTATTTCAAGATTTGCATGCCAATTGTTGCTCTCACTGCGCTGAAAGCGGCTTCTTTTTAAATCTACTTGAAGGACAAACGGTAGCCCATCAACAAGAGGATTATATTCTTCATAACGTGTAGTAAGCATCTTTTTACCCCAAAAGCAAGATTGTGTTAAATATATCCAATATAAAGCCTTGAATCATCTTTGATTGTCCAATATAATAGTTATATCACAAATTCAAAACATTTTCAATAGGGTATGGGGTATTGAAGTGGATATAATTGCACAAATATTCGGACTTGGAGCAATGCTTTCCCTGTTCCTCATTTATCAGCAGAAAAGCAGAAAAAAGATCATCCTATCGAAGCTGACTGCCGACGTATGTTGGGTGGTTCATTATCTGTGCCTTGGTGGGATAGCGGGGATGATTCCCAACGCAATCGGTATATTCAGAGAGCTTGTTTTTGTCAATCGGAAAAACAAGAAATGGGCAAGTATTGGTTTATGGCCGATCCTGTTTGTCTGTATCAATTGGATCTGGGGAATCACGACCTTTTATTCTGCCTTCAACATATTGCCGATCGCGGCATCCACCTTCGTGACGGTATCGTTATGGATCGACAATCCTCGCTTGACCAAGATCATTTCTTTTCCCGTATCTTTTACTTTTATGATTTATGACGTTTACGTAGGGTCGTACATAGGTATCATAAACGAGATCGTATCAATGTTCTCCATCGGCATATTTTTTATCAAAGAAAGGAAACGTCAAATGAAAAACAGTGTATTTTCGCAGGATCATTCTACCGAAAAGGAGTTGAAATATACGGAGGGCTCTCCCATCGCGGATGTGGCAAGAACGATCAGGGTAAGCGCGGATGAGAAAACAATCAAAACGGGCGACGCTTTTGCTACGGAAATTTCCGACTGCTTCATTTCGGATTTTGAAAAGCCGGGGGACAAAATGGCGCACGTATCCACGTTTATTGTTGTGGATGATACGATTTATATGACCTATTATGCCAATACCAAGGAGCCGTCCGAAGATCCTAAAAATCAAACGGCACGTCTGGTTTACGCATCGCTGAACGATATTGAAAACAAAACCTTTCTCGATTTACAAATGGCGGGAGACGTCGTTGACGGTAAGGTAATAGATATGGTCTATGACACGATTCTGATGCGTAAGGACGAGGACACACTTTTCGTTATGTGGACGGCGCGTACCGAAGAAAACTATTACCGTTTCTACTGCCCGTTTATGATGTCCGAAAAAAAGCTTGGAAGTATTGGAGTACACCGATTCAAGGTGGGCGACATTGTCAACGATCTTTCAGCAAGCGGTATAAGATCGGCGCTAGCTGAAAATGACGTTCCAATAAAGAGAACATATTCCGACATAGGCATTATGCAAAAGCAATCTTACCGTTTGGAAGACGGTGTAAACTATTGCTATTCCGGACTTTATAGCGGCGACTTCACCTGCATTATCAAAAGCTACGATTTGATCACGTGGGAGTATGTTTCACAGCCTGATTTTATCAATGATTCCAAATGGGAAAACGCAACCTACGTGCTTGGCGATAAGGTTTACTATTTTGTTCGTCAGCAGGATACGAATCAATGCGGTTTTTTGACTGCATACAATTTACTTACTGACACTTGGGACAAACCTGTCGAGATCGAAGATTGTCAATCAAGAGGAGATTTCATACTTTACCGTGGCGCCTTGTATCTTTTCCATGCGCCGATCGACCGCGAGCATATCGGAATTGTGAAAATAAATATCGAGAATATAACTAAAAGCGAGATCATATTGCAGGCAAACA
>JAZSMZ010000056.1:0-10168 GCA_045536155.1 Eubacteriales bacterium | reverse complement strand
TCCCTCAAGATAAAGCCTTTCAAGCTCATCTATGCTGATGCTGTCATCCTTCCTGTAGTCGCCGCACTCAACCCTCTCAAGAAAGTACATTGTGGCAACAGTTCCCAGCGCCCGTCCAATGTCCTCGCAAAGGGTACGGATATACGTTCCCTTGGAGCAGGAAACGTCGATAACAAAATCAGTCTTTGTGATGATACCCACAAGCTCGTTTTTGTATATCTCTATTTTTCTCGGCTTGCGCTCCACTTCAATTCCCTGACGGGCAAGATCGTAAAGACGCTGTCCGTCAACCTGAATTGCGCTGTACATGGGGGGAATCTGCTCGATTTTTCCCGTAAAGGCTTTGAGCACCTCGCATATTTTTTCGCGGTCTACGTCTGCAGGCTTTTCCATTATAACCTTGCCCGTAACGTCGCCCGTGTCGGTGGCAATTCCCAGCCTCACGCCTGCGATATAGCGCTTGTCATGGTCGGAAAGTCTTTCCTGCATAACCGCCGCCTTCCCCACGAGAATGGGAAGCACGCCCTTAGCCATGGGGTCGAGGGTTCCTGCGTGCCCCACACGCTTTTCCTTGCAGAATTTTCTCACCCTTGCAACCACTGCAAAGGAGGTCATCCCGCTTTCCTTATAAATGTTGAGTATACCGTTCATGACTTATTCCGAATCCTTCAGCTCGTCGGGAATGTCCCCATCGTCCTTTTCGCCCTTGTCGCCGTCAAATCCGATAACCGTGACCTCGTCTCTCGAAAAGGGCTTTGCAGGTGCTTCGGGCTGTGCGTCAAGCTTGACACCCACTATTCCCGTAAGAACGTGTCTGTCGGTGACGTGGCCTCTGCCCTCGGGAGTGTCAACTATGCTTCCGATTTTGGGAGTAAGCGCACCCTCTTTTTCGTAGACGCTGTCCTCATATCTGAGACAGCACATAAGCTTTCCGCAGGCACCGGAAATCTTCGCGGAATTAAGAGAAAGGTTTTGCTCTTTGGCCATCTTGATAGACGACTGAACAAAGTCTCCGAGGAACGTATGACAGCAGAACGGACGTCCGCATACACCAAGTCCGCCGGTGATCTTTGTTTCATCGCGTGTACCTATCTGTCTCATCTCGATGCGGGTGCGGAACACGGATGCCAGATCCTTTACAAGCTCGCGAAAGTCAACACGGCCGTCATTGGTAAAGTAAAAGAGCAGCTTGTTGTTATCAAATGTATATTCGACATCAATAAGCTTCATTGTAAGGCGGTGCTCTGCAATCTTTTCAACGCACACGTTGAATGCCTCGACCTCTTTAACGCTGTTTTCGTAATGATGCTTATCGTCCTCTTCTGTGGCAAGTCGGACAGCAGAACGAAGGGGCAAAACAAGATCTTTTGAGGGTACGTATCTGTTTGAGATGGCAACAATTCCGTACTCAAGTCCGCGCTGTGTTTCAACGATAGCGTTTTCCCCTGCCTTGAACTGAATTCCGTTAGTTGCAAAGTAATATATCTTGCCTGCCTTGCGGAATCTTACACCAACGATCTCGATCTCTTCGGGAAGATCGGCATAGCTTTCCTCGGTGTCCGTTTCAGAGTCGTCCGTGAGAATATCCTCTTCAATAAGCTCGACATCCTCGGGTGCAACATCTATTAATTCTTTTTCATTCATATTGTTTTGTTCCATCTTTGTTTTTGTGTTAAAAACACACTCCTGATAAAATATTTATAAATCAATCACAGTTGGGACGCCGCCCAAAGTTCGTTTGCAAAAACAGAAAGCAATAATCTGATGTTCGCGTTATTATCCAATACTTCATGGTTCGAATTTAAAACGTCGATCATTTTTCGAACAGCTGATATTGTAAATGACGACGCAAGATCCCGAGCATCGTTTTCATTGGCAAAGAATATCATTAAGGGCAATTTTTCAGATTCGGAAAATGATTTAACAAGCATCAGATCTCTCATTGCTTCTTCAAAACAGCTGAAAATTACATCAAGTTCATCGCGCTTCTGAGGCAAGTTTACCGTTTGAGTATAGAAGTCAACTTTTTTGTTTTTAGACAATGATGCAATAATATCAATAACAGTTCTGTAAGCTCCGCTTACGCCGGATCCCTTTGAGCGCGAGCTCATGCGCTTCATTGCATAACCGATCGATCCTGCGGCGGTTCTTACGGAAAACTCGAACGCTTCCCTGTCGGAATTAAATAGTTCTGCCGCTTTTTTATCGTTGTTTTTAAGATAATCAGTTATTTCGTCTTCCGAAAAAAGCTGCATTCTTATAACCGGCGCGCGAGATATAACAGTTGGCAACAAACTATTCTGCGATCTGCAAAGCAAAAACATGTATACGTTGCTCGGCGGTTCTTCAAGCAGCTTTAAAAACGAGTTCTGGGCTGAATTGGTCATTGTATCCGCGTCTTCAATAATAAACATCAAATAGTCGAGCTCGTTTGGTGTCAGTGAAGCTCGCTGCTTGAGCGCTCGAATGCTGTCAACACCGATGGTTTTCTTTTCGGCCTCAAGCCCGACGGTTATGATGTCGGGTTCGTTTGAGCTATCTATCTTATCGGCATACTCGGGTGACAGCGCTTTTGCAATAGCGGTAACCAAGGTATGCTTTCCGCTTCCCTCAACGCCCTCAATTATATGTGCGTGCGGAAGTGAGCCTGAAGCAATTGCGTGTTTAAAATATTCAATTACCTGCTCGTTTTTATAAATAACGTCAAATGGTGAATTAAAAGATGACATTTATACCCTCTCGCATCTTTCAACGCCAAGTACAAAAATTGTTGCACCGCCAACAACCACCTGCGCTGCATTCGATGTCATGGAAGCGGCATTATAGTTAAGATCAATCGGTGCTGTTTGAGTTCTCTTCTTGGAATGAGCAGCTATTATGTCAATAACACGATCGACGTCCTCATCATTGACACCGATAAGAAAAGTGGAGTTTCCGTTCATTAGAAACCCGCCTGTTGACGCGATTTTTGTTGCGGCAAATCCATCTTTCGAAAGACTTGTATTGACTGAATAAGCATCATCGTTGTTTACAATAGCCAAAAGCAGTTTCATAAATTTACGGTACCTTTCTTTATATTTATAATATTATAACATTATTTTTGATGAATTGCAATAGCAAATCATATCTATGAAATAAAATTCCATACATATAACCGCGTTTTTTTATCAAAATAACGACATGAACACTATTAATACAAAATCTCGCAATAATAATAGACTGAAAATATTTTGCCTTCTTTTTGCCGCATTAACCTTATATTTCGGGCTTACGTCTTCGTTTGCGCGAGAAAAGTACGCTCTCGATGAGCAAAACAGACTTAATAAGGGGATGAATGAGCTCGCGTCGTATCTCGAACAGATTAGCAACAGCTTATTAGCAAATGACTATCACCAAGCCGCACTTATAGCGGGCGGTGCAAAGGTAGTAATATCCAATCTTCCTCTCGCAGTAACTACCAGAGACAGTCTGCAAAGCTTCTTTTACAACATATCAACACTAAGCGAAAATGAGCAGCAGGAAATTGTAAAAGAGGCATATGCGTACTACGCAAAAAAAGTTTCAAATGACGTTTTTGGTCTTCAAGCGAATAATGGCGTATTTTTTGTTGACGATATACGTTCGTTTAGAATTGAAACACCGCCGTCGTTCGCCAAAGAGGACGACAATGTTATATTTGAGCAAAGCAGTTTTAACTATGGAGAAAGCATCGCAAAAGAAAAAGCCCGACGATACTTGGGCAACATGACAATTATACACCGCTCTGACCCTAACGATCTCATTGTACGATATTCAAACGGCAATGCATTTGCCGACGTATCAAAAAACAGCGGAGCGCTGATAAGATATTGTGCTGCAGGCGTGATTGGCGATGGAATTTTAAGTTTTGACAGCTCGGATGCGTTACAAAATGCGCGAGATTTTCTTGAATCGCTTTCAATAAGTGGAATTGAACTGTCAAGCTTTTCAATATCAAATGACCGACTACATGCAATTTTCAAGAAAAACGGCAAATTTGTCAGAATATCTGTGTCACTTGAAAACGGAAAAGTTGTCACCTTCGATGCATCTGACTACTATTTAACAAAATAAAAAACGCGGCACCGACGGTGTCGCGCTTGTGTGGTACTAAATCAGAAACGGGGGGTTCTTTCCTTGCACATAAGTGCGGTTTCGGTAAGAGCCTTCTTGATCTCTTCATCATCAGTCTCGTCTGCATAGTTGAGAAGATGGTCAACTTCGCGCTTGGTTCCAACTCTCTTGAGCGAGTTGCAGGCTGCAAGGACGATAAGTCTCTCGTCATCCTTAACGAGCTTCATGAGGGTATCAACGCAAAGCTCATCCATTTTGATGTTCTTAAGCGCGTCGATAGCGAACATGCGTACTTCCGGAGGATTGTTTTCGCTAACGTAGCGAATGATTCTGCCGGTGTTTTCGGTCTCAACGTATTCCTTGATCTTTTCAAATACGTCTTTTTTCTTAAACAAATCTAAAAGTCCCATTTGTTTATTCCTTTCTTGGTTAAAAATATATTTAAATTAAAGAAACGCAAAATTATAAATCTGCAAGATTTTTTAAGTCTAAGCCGCTTTTTAAAATTATCTGAGCGCCGTTTTCAATTAAAAAGTCGGCGTTTCTGTATCCCCAGGATACACCAGCAGGAAGCATCTTTGCGTTGATCGCGGTCTTCATATCAACATGAGAATCGCCGACAAAGATAGTTTCTGACGGTCTTATATCAAGATTGCCGCATATAAAATATGCGGATGCGGGGTCCGGTTTTGTCGGAAGAGCAGACTGACCAAGCACGTAATCAAAAGTATTTTCTCTAAAAAGTTTGGATATTAACGCTTTGGTGTAATTGTCAGGTTTATTTGATAAGACAGCGATCTTCATGCCCTGCTCTTTTAAATAATGCACTGCTTCAGCGACGCCGTCATACAGCACCGTATTGTCAGCATAACATCTGCTGTACGATTCGTTGTATTCCGAAAGTCGCGCATCAATAAAGGTGTCATTATCCTGATACTCCAAAGGAAGCGAACGTCTTACAAATTCTCGCGCACCGTGATTGATAGCTGCAAGAAGCTGATCAATATTTCTGTTTGGCAGTGAATTTAATGTCAGCATCTCATTCATTGCCGTAGACAGATCGGGCATTGTGTTTGCCAACGTGCCGTCCAGATCAAAAATGACAGCCCTGTAGTTTTTCATTTATGCCATTTCCTTTTGCTAGATTAATGATGTAATTATACATCATTTTTTTCTATTATTCAATACTAATATGTGAATTATCTTGATTTAAGGTTGCAAATTGTGCTAAAAAGTGCGCAAAACCGCTTGACAAAACGGCTGAATGGTGATATTATAATCACACCGCACTTAATATAACGGGGGCGCCGTAGCTCAATACGGCTGAGATGTGATTATTTTCGGAATTCTTCCGATAGCTTTCGCTGTCCCTTATAACCTGATATGGGTAATGCCAACGTAGGGAGTTATAGCGAATATCGCATAAATTCATTCCGCACAAGCATACCTGTGCGGAATTTTTATTTTTAAAGGAGTGACGAAAATGGTCACACAAAAAAACAATGCGTTATCAAAAACGCATCTTTTAGTCGAGGCGGCAATTATGGTCGCGCTCTCAACCGCCCTGTCTTTGGTAAAGGTATGGGAAATGCCGCTCGGCGGTTCGATTACTCTTCTCAGTATGCTGCCGATATGCATGCTCTCGCTGCGCCACGGACTCAAATGGGGGCTTGGCGGTGCATTCGTATATGCAGTCGGACAATTGGCTCTGGGGCTTTCTGAAGTTCTCTCGTGGGGACTTACACCCACAGCGCTTGTCGGCACCTTCTTCCTTGACTACATATTTGCATTCACTGTTCTCGGTCTTTCCGGAATGTTCCGTGAGCGCGGATTTGTCGGCAAGATGCTCGGCGTTGCTTTAACAATATTTTTGCGTTTTGTTTGCCACTACATTTCGGGCGTTATTATATTCGATATATGGATGCCCGAAGAATGGTCAAATGTGCATCTGTATTCAATCTGTTACAACGGTGCGTTTATGCTCCCGGAGATGATTATTACTATGCTTGCAGCTCCGGGAGTTGTTGCAGCGATTGACAGAATAAAATCAAGATAATGTAAAAAAAGAGTCCGTGCTATGCGGACTCTTTTTTATCTCTTTTTATAGATCTTACGAGAATAATACAATATGCGAGCGCAATCAACACGGTTATTCTATATGTACATATTCTCTGTGTTATTGACAGCTCATATGAAAAAGCGCTCAGAGAATTAAAAACGCCGTGTGATACGATGCAAGGGACAAGTGATTTTGTTTTTATAAAGAGCAGGACATACATAAAGCCGATTAGAGCAGCCATAACTACCTGTATCAAATTATCGGCAATATTCATTCCGCTGGAGTTAAAGAGATTTACGATGTGTCCTATTCCGAAAGTAATACTTGACACCAAAACCGCGCTTTTAACATTATTTTCAGACATTGCTTTGAAGAGAAAACCTCTGAAGATCACTTCTTCGAGAAAGCCGACCGACAGCATTTTTATAATATACAAAATATAGTACTCAAGATCATGCTCAAAGACCGCACCAAAGTATACATTCTGCAAAGTCACTACGATAAGAGGAATATAATACAAGGCTTCGTTTGTACAAACAGGCCTTGTAAGGCCGAATTTTGCATTAAGTTTTTGTCTGAAAATCCATATCACCAGCGCAGCTGAGGCGATCAGTGAGGCAAGCGCGGAAATAAGATGTTCTTTTCCGATTGACAGAGACAACGAATCGAACAGTGACATCAGCACTACATAGAAGCCTATCATTACCAATGCAAAAGCAAGTGGGGATTTATTATATAGCTTTTTCATAATCAAGGATAGTTTATAAATTTATAGCTACTTCTTTACCCGCTTTTGCAGACTCATAGATAGCTGAAAGAATAGCGGCAAGCTGATATGCCTGGTCTATATCGCTTATGGGATGAGTGTTGTTTTTGACACAGTCAATAAAGTGGTCTATCTCATTACCATAAATATCGTCACTGAAGTTGCCTTCGGGGATGTATGAAGTAAGGCTTGCACCATCGTTTTTGTACACAGTAAAGTTTTCAAGGGTTGTTCCGGCCTTGTCACCGGAAATCTGAGTAAAGCTTATATCAGGACCGTTGAAAGTCCAGCTTGACTCAAAGTAAAGAGATGCACCGTTTTCAAATCTGATAAAGCCTTGTGAGGAATCTTCGGTATCAAATTTATAATCAGGTACAGCAGCGGCAGGCCAGCCCTGGCTGGGATCATCGCGATAATCACCCATGCGATATGATGCAGTAGCACTCACGCTGATGGGTTTTGGATTGCCCATAAGATACCATGCGAGGTCAATGCGATGCACACCTATATCGAGAATCGGACCGCCGCCGGAGTATTTGGAGCAAGAATACCAGCCGCCCGGTATGCCTCTTGAGCGAACGTAGCCGGTTTTGCCGTAAAATACCTCTCCGAACTCGCCGTTGTCCACCATTTTTCTGATATATCTGGCCTTTTCATCATATCGCAAAGGCACTGCAAGCATAAATTTTACCCCGTTTTTTTGCACTGCTTCACGCATCAAAGCGGCGTTTTCAACGGTATCTGTTGTGGGCTTTTCACACAAAATATTGACACCGGCATTTGCTGCTGCAATAACACACTCGGTGTGCGCTGCTGCCCAAGCACAAATATCTACAAAATCAAGCTTTTCTTTTTCAAGCATGTCATTAATATTTGAATACGCATTAATATCATATTCGTCAGCAACCTTTTTAGCTTTTTCAAAGTCGATATCAACACATGCCACAAGTTCAACGTCTTCTCGTTTAGCGTAAACAGGAAGATGTGCACTTTGGGCAATAGTTCCTACGCCGACAACACCTACTCTGATCTTTTCCATAATAATTTATCCTTTCAAAATACTTGTTTATATTTAAACAGAATGCCTACATTAATTATCGCATATTTTCTTTTGAAATTCAATATGTTTTTTATAAATATATAAAAAAGCACCGTCATAACTTATGACGGTGCTTTTTTCGCCAATTGAAAAATTTTTCTTATTAATACATGCCGCCCATGCCGCCATCCATGCCGCCTGCGGGAGCTGCAGGAAGGGGCTCTTTCTTGTCGGCAACAACCGCTTCGGTAGTAAGAACAACGGAAGCAACGGATGCTGCATTCTGAAGTGCGGAACGGGTAACCTTGGTCGGGTCAACAATACCGGACTCAACCATGTCGCAGTATACTTCTTTAGCTGCGTCAAAGCCATAGCCAATCTTGCCGGAATTGATGATCTTGTCAGCAACAACAGAACCATCGAGACCTGCGTTATTAGCGATCTGACGAACGGGCTCTTCAAGAGCGCGGGCAACAAGCTTTGCACCGGTCTTTTCATCGCCTTCGAGAGTGTCGATAACAGCCTTAACGTCAGAAACAACGTTGATAAGTGCGGTTCCGCCACCAGCAACGATTCCCTCTTCAACTGCCGCCTTGGTAGCGTTGAGAGCGTCTTCGATTCTGAGCTTCTTTTCCTTCATCTCAGTTTCGGTAGCAGCACCAACCTTGATAACAGCTACGCCGCCTGCAAGTTTTGCAAGTCTTTCCTGAAGCTTTTCGCGGTCGAAATCAGAGGTGGTAGTAGCAATACCGCTCTTGATCTGGGAGATACGAGCTTCGATAGCTTCCTTTTCACCCATACCGCCAACGATAATGGTGTTTTCCTTGTTAATCTTAACCTGCTTTGCGCGGCCGAGCTGAGCAATGGTTGTCTCCTTGAGATCAAGGCCGAGCTCATCGCAGATTACTTCGCCGCCGGTGAGAGCTGCGATGTCGCGGAGCATTTCCTTACGGCGATCACCGAAACCGGGAGCCTTGACTGCAACGCAGGTAAAGGTGCCGCGAAGCTTATTGAGAACGAGGGTGGTAAGAGCTTCGCCTTCAACGTCCTCAGCGATAATAACGAGCTTTCTGCCGCCCTGAACGACCTGTTCGAGGAGAGGAAGAATTTCCTGAATGTTGGAGATCTTCTTTTCAGTGATAAGAATGAGAGCGTCGTCGAGAACAGCTTCCATCTTATCTGTATCGGTAGCCATATAGGGAGAGATATATCCTCTGTCAAACTGCATACCTTCAACAACTTCGCAGTATGTGTCGGCAGACTTGGATTCTTCAACGGTAATAACTCCGTCAGCGCTTACCTTATCCATTGCATCGGCAATGAGCTGACCGATAACTTCGTCGCCTGCGGAGATTGTACCAACGCGAGCAATATCGGCAGTGCCGTTTACCTTGGAAGTGTGAGCCTTAAGACCTTCAACAGCAGCATCAACTGCCTTCTGAATACCGCGGCGAAGAACCATGGGGTTTGCACCTGCGGTTACGTTCTTCATGCCCTCATGGATAAGGATCTGTGCAAGAAGAGTTGCGGTAGTGGTACCGTCACCTGCAGCATCGTTGGTCTTGGTAGCAACTTCTTTAATGAGCTGTGCGCCCATGTTTTCCATAGCGTCCTCAAGCTCGATTTCTTTTGCAATAGTAACACCATCATTGATAATGATGGGAGCGCCGTACTTCTTTTCAAGTACTACGTTTCTTCCCTTGGGGCCGAGAGTGATTTTAACGGTATCAGCAAGCTTATCAACACCGCGGAGAAGCGCGTTTCTTGCATCCATGCCATAGAGTAATTCTTTTGCCATTTCAGTTTACCTCCGAATAAATGGTATATGTTTGTTTTCTTTAGTCAACAAGTGCGAGAATGTCGCCAACGCGAACGATAGTATACTGTTCGTCGCCGCACTTGACTTCTGTTCCGGAATATTTGCTGGTGATTACCTTGTTGCCAACCTTAACTGTCATAACGACTTCCTTGCCGTCAACAAGCCCACCGGGACCTACTGCAACGACCTCTGCGATCTGGGGCTTCTCTTGCGCGGACGCTGTGAGAATAAGACCGCTCTTGGTTTTTTCCTCTGCCTCAACGAGCTTAACTACCACTCTGTCAGCCAACGGTTTAATTGTCATTTTCTGTTCCTCCTTATAATAATATTATTATATACTTAAATTTTGACAGTTGGCACTCAAAGTCTTCGAGTGCTAACATATACATATTT
>JAZSMZ010000073.1:0-21655 GCA_045536155.1 Eubacteriales bacterium | reverse complement strand
GACCGCTTGGCCTCCGACTTTCCCGGCAACATCTACGTTGCCATGGCAAAGCGCCTTTGCTACGGTGCGGTCGATATCGATATGATCGCAGGTCCGAGCGAGGTGCTCTGCATCTGCGACGAGAGCGCGAATGCATCGTACATCGCCGCCGATCTTCTTTCCCAGGCCGAGCACGATCCTCTCGCCGCATCGGTGCTTATCACCACGTCGCGCAAAAAGGCTGAAGAGATCGATGCCGAGCTTGCCCGACAGACCGATCTTCTTGCACGCCGCGAGATCATCATGCAGTCGATATCCTCTTTCGGATCGGCTGTAATCGTCGATACTCTCGACGAGGCCGCCGCACTTTCGGACGAGATCGCGCCCGAGCATCTCGAGCTTGCACTCGAAAGCCCCTTTGAAATGCTTTCGAAGATCCGCAACGCCGGCTCGGTATTCCTCGGTCATATGACTCCCGAGCCGCTCGGCGACTATATGGCAGGCCCGAACCACGT
Source organism: Eubacteriales bacterium (assembly GCA_045536155.1). Lineage (GTDB taxonomy): Bacteria > Bacillota > Clostridia > Oscillospirales > CAG-272 > JAZQNC01. The sequence goes on along the minus strand of JAZSMZ010000073.1, from coordinate 21,161 downwards.
GCTTCCCACCGGCGGCACTGCACGTTTCTCCTCCGCGTTGTCTGTCGACTCCTTCGTTAAAAAATCGAGCTACCTTTACTTCGGACGCGAGGCTTTCAACTCCCTTGCAGATGACGTTATCCGCTTTGCCGAGGCCGAAGGACTTGACGCTCACGCAAATTCGGTAAGAATAAGAAAATAATCGTCCATGAAAGGATGCGCTCCGATTTCGGAGATCGCACATATCAAAATGAACAGATACATTCCCGAGCGCATCAACAAAATTGAAGAATACACACCGTCAGAAGGTGTATATTCGATACGGCTTGATGCAAACGAAAATCCGTATAAGACCGATCTTAATGAGCTGCTATGTGACGGACTTTCATCAATCGATATTGACCGATATCCCGATCCCTTCGCAACAGCTCTTCGCTCAGAGTTCGGCAAATGCTTTTCGCTGAATCCCGAATGTGTTGCGGCAGGCAACGGCTCGGACGAGCTCATCGGTGTTATCGTAAACCTCTTTTTGGAAAAGGGAGACACCCTCGCCGTTACAAAGCCTGATTTTTCGATGTATTCCTTCTACGCTTCCCTTTCGGGTGCGAAGGTGGTAAGCGAGCAAAAAAGCGGCGATATGGGCATCGATTTTGCATCTCTTCGCGATCTTGTAAATGAGAGCGGCGCGAAGCTTGTAATGTTCTCAAATCCCTGCAACCCGACCGGCCTTGCATACGACCGCGAGGTGATACTCGATTTTGTCAGATCGGTCGACTGCATGGTCGTCGTTGACGAAGCATATATGGAATTTTGCCGCGACGGCTGCTCGGTCATTGACGAGTGCGAAAAGCTCGACAACCTGATCGTACTCAAAACCCTCTCAAAGGCCTATTGCTCGGCAGCCGCGCGAGTCGGATTTGCCGTTTCGAACACCGACGTTATCAAGGCGATAATGAAGGTAAAAAGCCCGTACAACCTAAACTCGATCTCCCAGCTTCTAGGCACAAAGATGCTCCGAAATTATCCCAAGGGATACAAGTGCGACACCGTTGTTGCCGACACGAAAGAGCTTTACGAAAAATTCCTCTCTCTTGAAAAAGAAGGTGGGTACAAGGCCCTTGCCACCGATGCCAACTTCGTGCTCTTATCCTTTGAAAAGGAAGGAATTGCCGAATACATATACACCGAGCTGAAAAAGCGCTCGATAATAATCCGCATGCCCGACAAACTGCATCTGCGCATCAGCTGCGGCAGAAGCGACGAAAACGAAGTGTTTAAAAAAGCGTTTGAAAGCATTGTATGCAGTGCGAAAGGAGAAAAGTGATATGCCCGAGATCAAAAGTGCAACCATCACGCGTAACACCCTTGAAACCAAGATAAGCATGACTCTCACCGTCGGTGAGCCCATCTGCCGCCTTTACGGCTCGAGCGGTATAGGCTTTTTCGACCATATGTTAAACTCTTTCTGCGTTCACGGCGGATTTGCCATTCGACTTGAATGCGAGGGAGATATTTACGTTGACGGTCACCACACCGTGGAAGACTGCGGAATCGTGCTCGGCGCCCTCTTTGCCCAGATCCTCGGCGACAGACGGGGTATTCGCCGTTTCGGCAATGCAAAGATCCCGATGGACGAAGCTCTTGCCGAGGCCGTTATCGACATTTCGGGCAGACCCTATCTCGTTTTTGATGCCGATTTCACCTCTCCCATGACAGGCGAATACGACAATCAGCTCACGCTCGAGTTTTTCCGAGCGCTTGCATTCAATATGGGTGCCACTCTCCACATGCATCTCCTCTACGGCTCAAACGACCACCACAAGACAGAGGCCCTTTACAAGGCGGCCGCTCATGCCATCGCAATGGCAATCGAAAGCAAAGGCAACACCGTTTTATCGGCAAAAGGTATTTTATGACAGGTATAGTTGACTACGGGCTTGGCAATCTCCACAGCGTAAACAATGCCCTTATATATATCGGCGAAGAGAGCGTTATATCGTCCGACAAGGACGTTTTAAGCAAGTGCGACCGACTCATTTTGCCGGGCGTAGGTGCTTTCCCCGATGCAATGAAGCGACTTTACGAGCTTGATTTCGTTGATTTTCTCCGCGATTACGCAAAAGATCGTCCTCTTTTGGGGATATGCCTCGGCATGCAGCTTTTGTTTGACAAAAGCTATGAGGGCAGTGAAAATGCGGGGCTTGGGCTGATATCGGGCGAGGTAATAAAGCTTCGGGCATATGAATCGAGCCGTGATTACAAGATCCCGCATATGGGCTGGAACTGCCTTGAAATTACAGACGATCAGCCGCTCTATCGCGGAATCGATCAGGGCAAATGCGTTTACTTTGTCCACTCATTCAAGTGCGTGCCCACCGATGAATCGGACATCGCCGCATCGACAGAGTACGGCGAGAAGATATGCGCATCGGTACACCGCGGCAACGTCTACGGCTGCCAATTCCATCCAGAAAAGAGCGGTCAGGACGTGGGACTTAAAATTTTAAAGAATTTTGTTTCCCTTTGACAATTAAACAGACGATTAAACAAACGTAATCTGTGAGGTAAGTTGATATGATAGTTATTCCCGCAATAGATATTCTCGGCGGAAGCTGTGTGCGACTTGTACGCGGCGAATACGGTACAGCATCAAAGGTTGCGCCCGATCCGCTTGAAACCGCCCTTTATTTCCGCTCCTGCGGTGCCAAATACGTCCACATGGTCGACCTTGACGGTGCGCGCGAGGGCAAGACGGTAAATGCCGAGCTTATTTGCCACGTCGCCCGCTATGCAGGTGTTAAAATCGAGCTTGGCGGCGGTATCCGCGACCTTAACACGATAGAATATTACCTTTCGAACGGCATTTCCCGCTGCATTTTGGGATCGGTCGCTCTGCAGAATCCCGCGCTCGTTCGCGAGGCGGTCAAAAAGTACGGCGACAAGATCGCCGTCGGAATCGACGCGAAAAATCGCCGCGTTGCGGTTTCGGGTTGGACAGTTAATTCGGATATGGACTACCTCCGCTTCGCCCGTATGATGCGCGACGAGGGCGTTGACAACATCATCTTTACCGACATTGACCGCGACGGCACACAGACAGGAGCAAATCTCGAGCAGCTCGGCGAGCTTACAAAGGCAGTTTCCTGCAAGATCACTGCAAGCGGAGGTGTCAACGACATGAACGACATCAAGCGTCTTTGCGAAATGGACGTCTACGGCGCCATTGTCGGAAAGGCTATCTATGCAGGATCACTCGACCTTCTTGAGGCTATCAACTATACGCGCGATATTGCAAAGGACGAGGAAGAATAAGCAATGTTAGCAAAACGCATTATTCCCTGCCTTGACGTCAAGGACGGACGGGTTGTAAAAGGGGTAAATTTCGTAAATCTGCGCGATGCGGGCGATCCCGTCGATTGCGCGAGAGTATACAACGAGCAGGGGGCAGACGAGATCACATTCCTCGACATCACCGCCACCCACGAAAAGCGCCGCACTATCGTAGACGTGGTCGAGCGTGTGGCAAAAGAGGTATTTATGCCGCTGACCGTCGGAGGAGGTATCCGCACGGTTGACGATTTTCGCGAGATACTTCTCGCAGGGGCAGACAAGGTCGGCGTAAACTCGGCTGCAGTTGCAAATCCCTCACTTATAGGAGAGGCCGCCGACAAATTCGGTTCGCAGTGCGTGGTAGTCGCCATTGATGCAAAGCGATGTGAGGATATGCCCAATGGATTTGCCGTTTACGTTGCGGGCGGACGCAAAAATACTGGTATTGATGCCCTTTGGTGGGCTAAAGAGGTCGAGAGGCTCGGCGCCGGAGAAATACTGCTCACGTCCATGGATGCGGACGGCACCAAAAACGGCTTTGATATTCCTCTTACAAAGATGATAACCGATGTACTTAATATCCCTGTGATCGCTTCGGGAGGCGGAGGAGCCAAAAGCCATTTCTACGATGTATTTGCCGAGGCTCATGCCGATGCCGCACTTGCAGCCACTCTGTTCCACTACCGCGAGCTCAGCGTAGGCGAAGTAAAGGATTATCTTGCCGAGCGAGGCATTGAGGTGAGAAGATGAAGATATACGAAAAGAATTTGTCGGATTTTTTCAAAAAATCCGATCTGATCCCCGCAATCGTTCAGGCGCACGACACAAACGCCGTGCTCATGCTTGCATATATGGACGAAGAGTCGCTTCGCCGCACGCTCGAAAGCGGCACGACCTGGTTTTACAGCCGTTCACGCCAATGCTATTGGAACAAGGGTGCGACATCCGGCCACTTCCAATACGTCAAATCGATCGATTACGATTGCGACGACGACACTCTGCTCGTCAAGGTCGAGCAGGTCGGTGCGGCCTGCCACACCGGCGAATATTCCTGCTTTCACAATCCCCTTTACCGCTGCGACGAAACAAAATAACCTTTTTTCGAAAGGAATACGATACTATGACTGATAAAAACATAACCAATGTTATTGCTGAGCTCTACGAGGTTATAAACGACCGACGTCAGAATCCCGCCGAAGGGTCTTATACATGCTATCTCTTTGAAAAGGGCATCGACAAGATACTCAAAAAGGTGGGCGAGGAATGCTCCGAGACCATCATTGCCGCAAAAAATGCGCAATCCAGCGGTAACAACGACGAGCTGACGCTCGAAATTTGTGATCTGCTCTACCACCTTCTCGTTTTGATGAACGCATCCGACCTCCCGCTTGAAAAGATCACGGATGAGCTTGCCGAGAGAGCAAAGAAGACAGGCAATTTAAAGCAGTTCAAAACGGTTGATAAAAACACCTGATGAAAAAATATCAAAGGATACCGATTTTTCGGTATCCTTTTCTTTTTGGGAATATTTTACTTAAAAAGGGAGATAATCACCGAAAAGGGGTGATTTTATGAACGTAACACGCTACGTAAACGGAAACAAGATAAAAAGTGAGCAGCTTCGCTCCATCGTGATCGGAAAAACTCTCAGCGAAAGCATCGAACGATCGGTGAGGGGTGTGCGTCTGAAAATACGCCGTTCGAGAGCTGTCGGCGAAAATAAAGGTCAATGACAAAGAAGCGTGCCGCGCTCTACGTGCGCGTTTCGACCGATGCCCAGCGCGAGGAAGGATACTCAATTGATGCGCAAAAAGAGATGCTGGAGGCTTATTGCAAATCAAAGCTGATATCCGACTACGATTTCTACGTCGACGGCGGATTTTCGGGCAGCTCAGTCGACCGTCCCGAAATACAAAGGCTGATCGCCGACGTCAAAAAAGGCGATATATCGAGCGTGGTCGTATACAAGCTCGACCGACTGTCGCGAAGTCAGAAGGACACGCTCTATCTCATCGAGGACGTTTTCAATCCTTTCGGGGTTGGCTTTGTATCTCTTAACGAAAACATGGACACCTCTACGCCCATCGGCCGCGCGATGGTGGGAATCATGTCTGCCTTTGCGCAGCTTGAGCGCGAGACGATACGCGAGCGCACCCGTATGGGAATGCGAGAGCGTGTCAAGGAGGGATTTTGGCCGGGCGGCGGCAAAATTCCCTTCGGATACGATTACGACCGAGAGCGAGGCATCCTCGTGCCAAATAGTGACGCAGACAAGGTAAAACAGATTTATGAACTCTATTTATCGGGCTGCTCATTTTTGAAAATTTCCCGTATCCTTGACCTTCCCGAGCACCAGGCTCAGCAGATAATGCTTCGCAAGACGAACATCGGCAAGATCGTCTACAACGGCGCAGAATACGACGGAAAGCACGAGGCAATCATTGATGATAAGACCTACAATCGCGCCTTGGAGCTCTATAAAAAGCGCTCACGCGCCTATTTGACGACCTCTCGATCTCTTCTTGCAGGTCTTCTCATTTGCGGCATTTGCGGCCGCAAGATGCGCTATCAGAAATGGGGAGACCGAGGGTACAAGATATACTGCTATTCGCAGGACAGCTCGAAAAGACATGTAGGCGGTGACCTTCCTTGCTCAAACGGCAAGGTATGGGCCGACGAGATAGAGCACATTGTTATCGGTGACCTTTTCGAGATCGCATCGAAGCGCGTATCCGACGAGGGTGAGATAAAAGAGGACAACGCCCTCACTCTGCTCAAAAGCAGAAAGACATCGCTTGAAAAGCGGCTGAAAAATCTCTATCTTTTGTATTCGGACAGCGAGGAAGCATCACTTTTGGAGCTGATCGGGGACAGCCGCAAGGAAATGGTAAGAATTGATGATGAGATCGAGCGAATTGAGGAGTGCGAAAGGAATGCCGTCGATTCGATCTCCGCGGCCGCCGAGATCGCAGTGCTGGGCGATGCATGGCAATACATGACTCATGAGGAGAGACAGGCGATAATACGGCGGGCCATTGAAAAGATCGTTATAACGCACGATCGGGTTGAAATATTTTATTCATTTTAATATTCCACTTAATATTCCACGCAGATTTTTCACCTTCGATCTGTCATCGGCACGGCATAGGTGGAAAATTTGACGTCAATGGTGGTATCAAAATTGTCTATCGCTTTTATAAGTCCCACGCATCCCACCTGAAAAAGATCGTCGGGGTTTTCCCCTCTGCTGATAAATCGCTGTATGATACTGAGCACAAGCTTTAAATTCCCGTCAATAAGCCGCTCACGAGCCTTTGCATCGCCCTCCTTCGTTTTCCTTAAAAGCTCGAACTTTTCTTCGTCGCTGAGAGTAGTCAGCTTTGCGGTGTTGATACCGCAAATTTCAACTTTTCCGTAAAACATAATTATAAAAACGGCACAGATCGATAAATAATGCTGTCGATTTGTCCGCAAACCTTTCGGATATGATTTTCTCAAATAATAGATTTCTCCATTGCAGTTATATTATCACCTGACAGTCTGACTTTAATACGCGAGGAATTTTTAAAAATAAATGCCGTTTTTTTGAACAAAAATAGCGGCAAAAAAGATGGAATATTTTTTCGACTTTTTTTGAAAAACGTATTGACAAAACTGATTTTACATGCTATAATATCAAACGTTGAGCCGATAAGGCAACAGACAAATATGCGGAAGTGGCGGAACTGGCAGACGCGCACGTTTGAGGGGCGTGTGGTTCACACCGTACGGGTTCAAGTCCCGTTTTCCGCACCAAAAGTACAGGACATACGTTCGTATGTCCTGTATTTTTTTATAAATAATTACGGGACTTGAAGGGACAGTGGTGGATGACAGCCCTTTTTTGCATGATTTTATTCCCAACGGCATGCTTGACAAAAAAATCATGAAATGGTACAATTATTTATATATAGCAAGGGAATATCTGTCACAGTGCGCACTGTTCCCTTTTGTTTGAATAACAAGGATTTTTTATGATTAAAAAAAGAAAATTTGCCCTGTCGACAACGCAGATCATTTTGCTGAGTTTTTTGGCTACGATAATTATCGGAAGCATTCTTTTGTCGCTGCCGATCAGCTCTGCCGGCGGTACACCCGTTCCGTATCTTGATGCCTTGTTTACTGCGACCACATCGACATGTGTTACCGGTCTTGTAACTCTTCCCGTCGCTTCAACTTGGAGCGTATTCGGTCAGATCGTCATACTGATTCTCATTCAGATCGGCGGTCTGGGAATTATAACGATCATGTCGGGCATTATGATTCTCATTAATAAGAAAATGGGACTTGTCGACAGGTTGCTTATTCAGGATGCATTCAACCTCAACACCATGGCGGGACTTGCAAAATTCGTCAGAAACGTATTGTTCGGTACGCTGATAGTCGAGGGTGTCGGGGCGATACTGTACATGCTTGTCTTCGTTCCCGAGTTCGGTCCACGCGGAATCTGGATATCCGTTTTCACCTCAATTTCGGCCTTTTGCAATGCGGGAATTGATATAATATCCGATAACAGTCTTTGCAGCTATGCAACTAATCCTATTGTAAATGCAGTTACAGCCGCACTGATCGTTTTGGGAGGTCTCGGTTACATCGTCTGGTGGGACGTTATCCGAGTAATCAAAACGAAAAGCAAGAAGAGCAAAAAGATATTCAGGCATCTTACTCTGCACAGCAAAATAGCGATCGCCGTCACTCTTATCCTTATTTTCGTCGGCGCTGCCCTGATATTCATTTTTGAATATTCAAACCCTTTAACTGTCAAAAACATGCCGCTGTTTGACAAAATACAAGTGTCCCTTTTCCAATCTGTAACGACGAGGACCGCAGGCTTTGCTTCTGTCCCGCAAGAAAATCTCACAAACGCCTCCGCCGTTGTTTCCCTTATACTGATGATTATCGGAGGCTCTCCCGTAGGCACTGCCGGAGGCATTAAAACAGTCACGATCGCTGTGTTGATCTGCTGCGCACTTGCAACCGTAAAAAACAAAAACAGCGCCACATTGTTCGGGCGACGCATTTCTGATGGATCCATAAAAAAGGCGATCGCGGTCATTATCACGTTCTTTACCATTTGCACACTGTCCACGGTATTGCTGATGTCGACTTTAGATGCATCTGCTATCGACATAGTTTACGAGACGGTAAGCGCTACCGCAACGGTCGGACTTTCAAGAAATCTGACATCGAGCTTAAATACTATCGGAAAAATTATAATTATTGTAAATATGTATTTTGGAAGAGTCGGCCCGATATCTCTGGCAGTTGCTCTCGGCAGCAAAAACGAGAGTCAGAACGTTATTTCGGAACCGACAGAGGAAATCAGTATAGGATAAAGGAGATAATATATGAAAGCTAAAAACACTTATGCGGTATTCGGACTCGGCAGATACGGCATCGCAGTTGCACGCGAGCTGGTTGAAAACGGCAAAGAGGTTATAGCCGTTGACGGCAATCAGAAGATCGTTAACGATGCAGCCGCATTCCTTCCCGTTTGCAAATGTGCCGACGTTACCGATATTGAAGTAATCTCCCGTCTTGGCATCGAAAACATCGACACGGTTATTGTATGCATGGCCGGAAATCTGGAAGCGAGCGTAATGGCAGTAACGCTTTGCAAAGAGGCAGGCGTAAAAACGGTTATTGCAAAATGCGCCAATGAAATGCAGCAAAAGATCCTTCTCCGTATCGGCGCGGACAAGGTGGTTTTCCCCGAAAACGAGTCGGGTATCCGACTTGCCAAAAACCTTTTGAGCTCGGGCTTTATAGATATGATCTCAATATCCAAAGACGTCTCGATTGTTGAAATTGAGGTTAAAAACGAGTGGCTGGGCAAAAATTTGATTGAACTGAACCTTCGCAAAAAATACGGTTTAAACATTGTAGCAATTAAAAAAGACGGAAAAGTAAACGTCAATATCAATCCGGAGCTTGTGCTTGATGCAAATACTGCGCTGATAGTTATTGCAGATGTGAACAGCCTGGCAAAGCTTAAGTGAATGTTAAAAAAACACCCAACGGGCAAATCGTCCGTTGGGTGTTTTTTTATTCGATTATCTCGGTATACATCATTATCTCGCCTATGTGCTTGCCGTTTTCGGTCAAAGCAACGTTGCCGTCAATAAACGATATATCAAAGAGATGCGTCTTGGGCGGGTTTTGCTGATCGACACCCTTTACGCGTATGACTCCGTCCTCGCATTTTTCAAATGAAAGATCGTACCATGAGGAGTAAAAGGTGGAATCGTATTCAGGCTCTTGTTCGCCTACCTCCCTTGCCGTGAAGGTAAAGGTGAAAATTCCCGAGGTGCGGCCGTATCCCAAGGTGCAATGCTCATCGCGGCCGTCGCCATCCACGTCGAAGGTCACGGTGTCGTATATCGGGTAGTAAAAAACGTCGTTTTCATATTTTACCACTCCGCCTTCGGTGTCTGTATATCCGAAGAGCATTTTTTCGATCAGCGAAATATAATCCTGTCGCTTCTGATCGATATCCTCACCATCCATTATTATCGAATATTCGCCAAGATAGCTTGATAACGGATTCTGCCACGGCACGATATATATCTTTTCTCTCGGGATATCGTATGACTCTATTATCGCTCGCATATCGTCAAACCGTACACTTTTAAGCTCTGTAAGCTCATCTGACAGCCAATATCGCTCTTCATCTGTATGCGGCAGCAGTCCGAAATTATAGTTATTTTCGGCCATCTGCCAGACAATCACGTCAAGGCCGTTTGATGTATCAAGTCCGAAATACTGCGGATATTTTTCATGGAGCAACGATATAACGCTGTCATCTTTCAATTTTTTTACTCCGTATACTTTTTCATCGGATGAATCATCAAAGAAAAGATGAACCGGCTCTCCCGAGTAAGCGTCTGTGCCTCCCCATCCATAGTTCGGAGTCAACAGCAAATGAACATACCAGCCGTCAATCTCAACTATCCCATCTTGCGAGTAGGTAATCACTTTCGAATAGTTATCGGGCTTACCTCCATGAACCACCTTTAATGTATAGTGGTCGGCATTGCATAAGCCCTGTATTTCCTCTTGTGGCAAATATTTTATTGCCAGCAGATAATGATACAGCAAATACATTGTTTGCTGGTCTTCTGTTTTGGCGAGATCGGTCAGATAAAATCCGCCGTTTCCATGATCAAAGACCACTCGAGCCTCGTAAGTATCATTGCCTTGGTAAAAGAAATATCTTATCATCGGCACGGCAGCAAAGTCGAAATTGCTGTCAAATCTCACCGAATTCAAATCACCGTTCTCATTCACGTAAATATGACCATCGATCCGTTCAATATCCTTTATTTTATCGACAATATATTCAACATTCAAATCCCCGACGTTTGTCAGTTTTACATCGAGCATTTCAAATTCACGATCGGGAAGCGGATCTGTAAGCAGGCAGACGGCCGCCACGATTGAAACGACAACAGCGGCGATTATCACCCAAAATGCCGGCTTTTTATAATTAAGCACCGACTTTACCCTCTCTTTGACTCCTACTTCTCCGAATGCGAGCGGGCAGGCGGCAATCGATCTGCGAGGCAGACTGCAATTTATAAGGGCATCGGAATAGGGCTTTTTTATGTCGGCGCCCATGTCGGAGATCACCCTCTCATCGCAGGCAAGCTCAATATCGCGGCAAAGAAGCACATACGCGATCCAGAAAAGCGGATTGAACCAATAGACCGACAGCAAAAGGAAGGCAAGCGGCTTGATAACATGATCAAAACGTCTGATATGCGCTTTTTCATGCGCGATAACGTACTGCCGATCACTCTCACCCATGGATGAGGAAAGATAAATTCTCGGGCGTATTACGCCTAAAATAAAGGGAGTGTCCACGCGATCGCATACGTAGATATTGCTTTCAAGTCTGACTGCCTCTTTTACTCTGAGTCTGATCCTTATATAACTTACTGCGGTATAGATCAGCATGAGTACAAGGCCTAAGATCCACACAAATGATGCAACGAAAAGCACGAGTTGTATCGGGTTTATCGAGTCTCCCATATTGGGCGCGAGAGATTCGGATAGTGCAGGATTTACCGCAGAATTGATAAATGACACTCCGCTGTGTATCTTGGGAACTTGCGCGTATACGATATCGGGCGGAACAGTTTCGGCGCTCGGGATAAGACTTAAAACGCTCTCAAAGGAAAAAGGCAATATCAGACGAACTCCGACAAAGCCCCACAAAACGACCCTTAACCATTTGGGCGCATTTTTGAAGAGAAAACGAATTGCTACAACGGCAAGGACTATCCACGAGGCCGTTATGCTCATGTTGAATAAATGCAAAAACAAATTTTCCAAGCTTATCCCTCCTCATATTCGCGAACAAGCCGCCGAAGCTGCTCCACTTCCTGCTCGGTGAGGTTTTTTCTGGCCGTAAAAGCGGCAAGGAAGGCTGGCAAAGAGCCGTTAAAGGTCTCTTCTACGAATTTTTCGCTCTGTATGGAGTAAAAATCGCTCTTTGAGATGACAGAGCTGACCTTGCCGCTGTTATTTTGAAAAATCCCCTTTTCGCAAAGCCGTTTGAGCACGGTATACGTGGTCGACTTTTTCCAGCCGAGCTCTTCTTCGCTCTTTTTTGCAAGCTCGGTCGAGGAAATCGGCTCGTTTTGCCATATAATATCAGCAAAGCGAGATTCTATTACACCCATCTGATAGTCATTCATGATATTTTTTCCTCCATTCTACATGCTGTAGACCGTTTTCATTCTACATCATGTAGACCAATTTGTCAAGCTGCAAAATTGATATGTTACAATTATTTCACAAATGAATTTGGCCCTTCTCTTCCCTAAAAACCATAATTTACATTTGATTAATAAAACATTGTTGACAAGTAAACGTCATCGTGGTATAATCAAAGAAGTTTACCAGTCAACAATAAGGAGGGTATATATGCCGAAGGACAGATTCAGCGAATTTGTTTTCAAGGTTGAGCGACTCAGCAAATGCTTAAAAAAGCTTGAAATGATGACGGCCGAGCGGCTTGGCATCAAGGAAGTTCATATATTCTGGATATATGCTCTCATCGATCACCCTGAAGGGCTGACCGCCAGCGAGCTTGCGCGGATAAACAGCATCAACCGCTCTTTAGTATCACGCGAGATAAAGGAGCTTGAAAAGAAAAGCATTATCCGTTACCGCGCATCGGGAAGCGCCGACAACAAGTACAATGCAAAAATTGTGCTCACCGAAAAGGGCATAGAAATTGCCAAAGCAATCTACCATGCCGGCATTCGCGCTCAAGTAAAAGCGCGCCGCCGCATTTCAAAGGACGATCTTCGTGCTTTTTATTCGGCGCTTGACATCATGACAAACAATCTTATGGAGATAACAAACCCAACTCAGCGCTAAGCCTACACAAAGAAAGGTATTAAACAATGAACAAATACGTTATCTACACCGATTCAGCTTGTGACATCACCCCCGACATTCTTGCCGATTGGGGAGTTAAATATCTTCCTCTCACCTTTAAATTCAACGACGAAGACAAGATATACGACGATTTCAGCATTCCCTACCCCGAGTTTTACAACAAAATGAGAAAGGGCGGCATTGCAAAGACATCCGCGCTCAACAGCGAGACCATTTACAATGCTGTGCTGAACGATGCGAAAGCAGGAAACGATATAATTTACCTCGGATTTTCTTCCGGCCTCAGCACCACGTTCAATTCGGGACGCATGGCACTCGAACGCCTTGCGGAAGAATTCCCCGAGCAGAAGTTTATCGCGTTTGACACCCTCTGCGCATCGGCAGGTCAGGGTCTGCTTCTCTACTTTGCTGTACAGAAAAAGAACGAGGGCGCTACCATCGACGACGTTTTGCAGCTTGTAACCGATCTTCGCTTCAAGCTCTGCCACTGGTTCACCGTTGACGACCTCGATTATTTAAAGAGAGGCGGACGCGTAAGTCCCGCAGTTGCATTCGTAGGCAATGCGCTTGGAATTAAACCCATTTTGCACGTTGACGACGAAGGTCACCTTATCAACATTACAAAGACAAGAGGCCGCCGTGCGGCTATAAAGGCGCTTGCCGACAAGGTCGGCGAGCTTGCCGATTCTCCTTCCGACTGCACCATCTTCGTTTGCCACGGCGACTGCCAGAACGACGTTGATACCCTCAACGGCATTCTTGAAGCTCAGTACGGCAACAAAATTCAGCTTTCAGTCAATACCGGCACGGTAATCGGCTCTCACTCGGGCCCCGGCACATTGGCAATTTTCTTCATTGGAAAAAATCGTTGACATTAAGGAAAGCGTATTGATATTATGGACAAGAACAATTTCGATCAGGCGGTTTTGCCCGCCGACAGCGTTATAGACGGTGCGCTGTTCGCCAAAATGGTAAAGGGAGGCGCCGACAATCTCCGTGCCAACGTTGATGCGGTAAACAACCTCAACGTCTTCCCTGTTCCCGACGGCGATACCGGCGACAACATGTATATGACTATCGGCGGAGGCGTTGACGCCATCTCCGATCTTCGTGACGCCGATCTTTCCGACGTCGTTGAGGCATTCGCACACGGTATGCTGCTCGGCGCAAGAGGCAATTCGGGAGTAATTCTCTCCCAGTTCTTCAGCGGCGTTGCAAAGGGACTTTCCCCCTACAAGCAGGCAAACGCGCAGATAATTGCCCAGTCGCTCCAGATGGGCGTTGAAAAGGCCTACAAGGCCGTTATGACTCCTACCGAGGGAACAATACTCACCGTTGCACGCGAGGCCGTTGAATACACCGTAGCGCACGTAGACGAATACGAAGATATCACCGAGCTCTTTTCCAGCCTTAAAGAACAGATGCACTCCTCTCTCGAGCGCACCCCCGAGCTTCTTTCCGTTTTGAAGGAAGCAGGTGTGGTTGACAGCGGCGGAGCAGGTCTTCTCTTTATCGCCGAGGGATTTGACAAGGTCCTTCGCGGAGTTGAGATCGAATCGACTGCAGACGACCGTCTTTTGAGTGCCAAAAAGCCTGCTGTATCCTTCGCTGCATTCACTGCTGACAGCGAGATGGTATACGGTTACTGCACCGAGCTTCTTCTTCAGCTCCAGCACTCAAAGACCGACGTATTCACCTTTGATCAGAAGATCATTACCGACTATCTTTCCACCATCGGTGATTCGATAGTGGCCGTAAAGGACAATACCATCGTAAAGATTCACGTCCATACGAAGACGCCCGAAAAGGTGCTCGAATTCTGCCGCCGATACGGCGAATTCCTCACCGTTAAGATAGAAAACATGTCGCTTCAACACAGCGAGGTCATCGCCGAGCAGAAGGCCGCCGAGAAAAAGAAATACGGCATGGTCAGCGTTTGCGTAGGCGCAGGTCTTAAGAGCGCATTCAAGGAGCTCGGAGTCGACGAGATCGTCGACGGCGGACAGACCAACAATCCTTCCACCGCCGATTTTATCGAGGCATTTGACAAGATCTCAGCCGAGCATATTTTCGTCTTCCCCAACAACGGCAACATCTATATGGCCGCCTGCCAGGCAAGAGATATATACGAAAAGGCAACCGTCCACGTAATGGAAAGCAAGAATCTCGGCATGGGATACGTCGGCGCTATGGCATTTGATCCCGAATCCCCCTCTCCCGAGCTTCTCAAATCGCAGATCGAAGAGGCGATGGCCGCGATAAGCTGCGGATACATCTCTCCCGCAGTGCGCGATGCAAACCTCAACGGTGTGCAGATCACCGACGGCGAGTTTATCGGATACGTCGGCAAAAAGATCATCACATCGAAGCCGAGCAAAAACATTGCCGCTCTCGAACTGGCAAAGCACATCTTTGCCGAGGGAGATCGCTATATGCTGACCGTTTTTTGCGGCCTTGATGCCGACGAAAGCGATCGCGAAGAGCTCTCCGCCCTTCTTTCGGAGCATCTGCCCGACGTTGAAGTTTACTTTGTTGACGGCGGTCAGGATATTCATCCTTACATTTTTACAGCTGAATAAAATAATATATAAATCAAAGACGGGTGCAGCGATCAACTGATCCTGCCCTGTCTTTATTTTCCCTTGATATTCTGCCGTCCTTGTGCTATAATAGCGCTGTGGCTTGTGAAGCATCTAAAAAAACTATTGGAGAGCCGAGATATGATGACCATTACCTATGAAGGAAGAAATACTCTTTACATAAACATGACCAACAGATGTCCCTGCAACTGCGTGTTTTGCTTAAGGAACAACAAGGATCACGTTTTCAATTCAAGCTCGCTCTGGCTTGGCAGAGAGCCTACCGTTGACGAGGTATGCGAAAGCATTGACAGCCGTGATCTTGCAAAATACGACGAGATCGTATTTTGCGGATACGGTGAGCCCACCGAGCGATTGGACGATCTTTTGCAGGTGGCTTCTTATATCAGATCAAAGAGTGATAAAAAGATCCGTATTAACACGAACGGACTTGCCGACCTTATCTGCAAGCAAAAAACTGCGCACCGTCTGAAGGGACTTATCGACTCAGTGTCGATAAGCCTTAATGCCAGCAACAAAGAGGATTATTTTAAAGCAGTCAATCCGTGCTTTGGAATCGACTCGTACGATGCAATGCTGAGCTTTGCCAAGGATTGCACAAAATACGTTGACGAGGTGGTTATGTCGGTCGTTGACGTTGTTACAAGCAAGGAAGAGCAGGAACTGTGCCGCAAAATATGCGAATCAATTGGGGCAACTCTTCGTGTACGCCCCTATGAAGAAGATTAAAAACAAATAAAAATCCCACAAGCCAAAAGCGTGATGTCCTTAGCGGAGAAATCACAATATTACAAATTTGCTCTGCAGTAAAATAATGAGCCCCGACAGATTTGCGGTCTGTTGGGGTTTGCTATTCGATAAATTGGAATTGGTATAGCTAATGACTTTCTGTTTCACGATACATTAGCGATTGCTTCTTTCATAATTTCCTAAAGTGATTAATCTGCATAAAGTTCTGGATGTGCAGATAATCTATCTGCATCTGTAATTTGACGAATCACACGACAAGGATTTCCAACTGCCAGACTATGTGGTGGAATATCTTTTGTCACGACACTCCCTGCACCAATCACGCACCCCTCTCCTATTGTTACACCGCCACAAATTGTAACACTTGCCGCAATCCAACAATTATCTTCAATAGTAATTGGCGCAGTATATTCTAAATTGGTAACCGCACCTGTTTTTGTATTAAAAAATGAATTTCTATCCTCATAACACAGTGGATGAATTGCAGTTGCCATCACAACATTTGGTCCGATAAACACCGACTTGCCAATCGTAACGTTTCCCTCATCCAACACTGTAAAATTAAAATTCGCATAACTATTGTCGCCCATGGAAATATTAGTTCCAAAATCAAAATAAATAGGTCCTTGCAAATAGACATTTTCGCCTTTATTCGGCAATAGCTCATCCAAGATTTCCTTGCGTTTCTCTACTTCCGTTTCAAATGTATCATTATATAATTTGCATAGACGATGTGCCTTTGTTCGCTCTTCGGGCATCCCTTCCGTGAACGGGTCGTAAATTAAATATCCCGCTAACATTTTTTCGTGTTCGGTCATTTTTGTTACCTCCAAATATTGTATCCTGAAATTTTCCTTACTTTGGTATTATACAAATTCTTATTTATCGTTCTGTTTTATCGCCATTTTCGCCTTTGTATTACAAAGGCTTCGGGCAAAGCCTATACCCCTAAAGATGCACGAGCGCGTCCAAAGGCTCCCTCGGGAGGGGGCTGGCGCCGTAGGCGACTGAGGGAGGGCACGTTACAATGAGGTTATCACAAGCCTAAAGTCACGCAAGCTCCTTCCACCGCTATCGCGGTCCCCCTCCCTCTCGGAGGGAGGCTTTTCGTTAGCCCCATTATACCACAAATCGGCAGAGAAAACAAGTGTTTTCTCTGCCGAAATTTTACGCCTTAAATTCTCCGCTTGGAACAACAGAGAAAAGGTTTGTGGGATTTTTTATTCAATTACCTTAGCCTATAAAGTTCTGAGTTACGTACCACTCGTACTTATCGGGGGAATCGTATGCTATGGCCATGCCGATATATTCATATCTGCTGTCGAGCATATTGCTTCTGTGCCCTTCGGAATTATACCATGCATTCATGGCACCAAACATATCTCTGTATCCGGCAACGATATTCTCGCCGCAAACATACCAATTTACGCCGCCCTTATTCAAACGATAATCAGGTCCGTTGCCTTCGGGAGTGACGTGATCAAAGTAGTCACGCTTGGCCATATCCTGGCTGTGTTTTCTTGCAACTTCGGACACTTCCTCGCTGTAATATACACCGTTAAGTCCGTTGATATTTCTGATGGCGTTGTTAATATAGCACATCAGCAGTTCGGTCTCTTTGTAGCTCTGAAGTCCCTCAAAGCCGCCTGTAAAGCCGTCTGCCGTGAAATAACGCGCCCAGATGCCTTTGCGGCCGAGAGTATCTGCATAAATCTGCTTGTTAAAAACGTCCTCGTTTGCTCTGACGTCCTTATCAACAGTGAAAACACCCTTGAGTCTGAGGTGATCGAAACGGAGAATTACGAGATATTCGCCGATATAAACCAGATTATCTATTTCTCCGTCAACATACTTTTCGGTCAATTTCTGCTCGGGATTTCCCCAACGCTTGATAACCTCGTTATAATTTTCGTTAACAGAAAGAGTTCTGCCGTCCGAGAAGACGATATCAGCCTCGCCTATGGCGATCTCGTCATCCTTCGAGCAATATTTGCACTTGCCGTTTACGTAAACGTGATTAGAAACCTCGCCGCGTGTTTCACCGCAGACATCGCACTTTTCGGGAGACTGGCAGGTGGCTGCTATCCAACTGTGTCCGAGAGGTGTGCTTACGGTCATTCCGCACACGGTACAGGTCTGGGGATTTGTGCAGTCGGCAACCTTCCACGAATGCTGAGCTGCTCCCTCGACGATCTCGCCGCATACGGTGCACTTGGGCGATGTTCTGCAGTCACCGCCTGCAAGCTTATGCCCGAGCTGATCGCCGTTGGTAACGCCGCAATATGCGCATCTGACGGGATTTTCACAATCCGCCTCAAGCCAGACATGGTCGCCCTTTTCGCCGCTTGTAACGCCGCAAAGAGTGCACTTCATCGGGCTCTGGCAATTTGCCTTCTGCCAGCTGTGCTTTAACTGATCTCCGTCGGTCTTGCCGCAAACAGAGCAGGTCTTGGGTGTAGTGCAGTTGGCATCCACCCATGTATGTCCGACAGCTTCGCCCTCTGTAAGTCCGCAGTTTGCGCAGGTCGCGGGATTTTCGCAGTCGGATTCGGAGTAGCTATGACCCTTGGCCTCGCCCTCGGTCTCTCCGCATACTGCGCATCTCTTGGGATATTCGCAATCGGCAGCAAGCCAGCTGTGTGCTGTCTTTTCAATTACCTGTGTATGGCTGTCGCCGCAATCGCAGATATAAAGACGGACACCTTCATCCGAGCAGCTTGCAGCTCTTTCTATCTTTTCGGTATAGCTGTGTGTGTGCACATTGCCCTGATCGTCTGTAACGACGTCATCGGGAATGTCGGTGTTGTTGTCACATGATGCCAGCGCGGCAATCATGATCACAGCAAACACAACAAGCAATAAACGTTTAAATTTCATTGTTATTCCTCACTTTTGATGTAATACAAGTTGGAAACGATATACTATAATTATAAGTCTCTTTTCCGACAAAGTCAAGTAAAAATATGTATATAATGACAAAAGGAGAATACATAAATCGTTTTTATGCATTCTCCCGATATTAACTTATAAAACCTTTATTGCAAACAACGGACAAACCGCAGAGCAATATCCGCAAAGCACACATTTGTCGGAATTGAGAATCGCTTTTCCTTCAACAACGGATAACGCCTTTTGATTACACCGTCTTACGCAGTTTCCGCATCCCTCGCAGTATTCTTCGATATGCAGACGGCGGCGCTTATTTTTCAGCTCATCCGCAGCATCTCCGAAGGATCGGTTTTCAAAGAAGGAAATATTTGCATCAATCTCCTTTGTCGATTGCATTCCCACGGCAACAGAATCGCAAAGAGGAAGCACATCATCGTACTTTGCATCAAGCACAAAATTGAGTGCTTCGGATGCCGATTTTATCAGGTTTCCTCCGCCCAGCGGCTTCATTGAGAATACCCCAATTCCGGTACTTTTGGCTTTTTTCATCGCCTCGGTCATCTTCGAAATATCGCCGTCGGCGATACCAAGTCCGGCTTTATTGAAGATGGGGTGTATGACAGAAAAGGGATAGATTTTCGAAAGCTCGCATACTCCCTCTACAGCCGCGATATGGTGCATCGATACACCGACCGAGCGGATATATCCCTTTTCGCGCATTTCGAAAAGAAATTCCGCGGCCTCCATGTGGCCGCGAAGAGTATGTATGCTCTCCTGCTCGTGCAGCATGAAAATATCTATATAGTCGCGGTCAAGCTCCCGTCTGGCCTGTTCAAAAGCCTCTTTTGCGCCCTTTCGGTCGTAGGCATAGGTCTTTGTGGAAATAACGGTATCGTACTTGCCCGATATCTGCATGGCACGCTTTATATAGGCATAATTGCGGTAATACTGTGCCGTGTCGGTGAAATTTATTCCCCGTTCAAAGGCATAGGCAAGCACACCGGCACCCTCTTCAATCGGCAGATTTGCCTGAAGAGGCCCGACGGTGAGCGAGCCGATACAAAGACGCGACACTTTTATCCCATCGCGCCCCAATGCGACATATTCCATTATTCAAAACCTTTGTTTAAAAAGTTATGCCCTTAAAGTCCGAGATAGTATTTTACCAAAACGTTGAGCAGCTCATCGCGATCAAGTCGACGCATGAGAGCGCGTGCGTTTTTGTGGTTTGTGATGTAGGTGGGGTCCTCGGAAAGGATATATCCCACTATCTGATCCAAAGGGCGGTATCCTTTTTCTGAAAGAGCCGAATAGACGGTAAGCAGTATGCGCTTCATCTCAATATCTTTTTCGTCTCCGAGTGAAAAAGTTATCGTCTTATCGTTTTCGTTCATTTCAATACCACACTTTCATGTTCAAATTGCGTTTTAAACGCTTTACTTTATTTTATCGCCTTTTTACATGATTTTCAAGTATATTTGATATTTTGTTATGATAATGTAATAATACGAGGTAAAAAGGTATTAATTTACGGTATATTCGCGAAGCATGCCGCGTGCGCGCTCGTCGGCGATAACTTTTGCGGTGACGTATTCGTCGCCATATTCGACGTCGACAACGGTTGCAAAGCTATAGGCGGTGTTGAGTGCGCCCTGCTTTGCATTGGGAATGCGAAGGGTGATCATTCGCTTTCCGTCAAGCACCAGCTCCTCAAGGCGGGAAACGAGCTTATCAACTCCCTGCCCCGTTTTTGCCGAAATGTAAATAGCATCGGAAGCTGGGATGTCCATAAGGCGGGGGATCTCGAACGCCTGGCGGTCACACTTATTGAATACGTAGAGTACGGGTTTCGATGCCGCATCAAGCTGCAAAAGCAGCTCACGGGTGACGGCGGTATGGCTGAGATACTCGGGATCGGATGCATCGATAAGCACGACGACAATATCGGCGTACTTTACCTCATCGAGAGTGGATTTGAATGCCTCTACAAGGTGATGGGGGAGATTGCGGATAAATCCGACGGTGTCGGTGAGAAGTATCTCCTCACCGCAGGGGAGCGAATAGCGCCGGGTGGTGGGGTCGAGAGTTGCAAAAAGCTTGTCCTCAGCCAGAATGCCCGCACCGGTAAGATAATTTGTCAAGGTCGATTTGCCGGCGTTGGTATAT
>JAZSMZ010000158.1:0-4734 GCA_045536155.1 Eubacteriales bacterium | reverse complement strand
TCAAACGCATATATTCTTGTCGAGATGGAAGACAGAATGATGATCATCGATAAGCACGCCGCGCACGAGCGTATTCTTTTCGAGGAAATGAAGCGCAATATGTACTCGGGCAAGTCATTTTCGCAGATGCTGCTTGTTCCGATCGGTATGTCAATGTCGCCAAACGAGATAGATGCGCTTTTGATTCATAAAAGTGAGATCGAGAAGATCGGTCTTGGCTTTACTGTTGAAGCTGATACGGTATCGCTCGTTTCTTACCCCTCTCAGCTTGATATTGATTCGTCCGTTGCGCTTTTGCAATCGCTTGCGGGCGGACTTTCCGACGGAACATCGAGCATTGAGAGCAGTAAAAATGCCGCATTTGAAAAGGTGCTCTATTCTGCATCATGCAAGGCGGCAATGAAGGCCGGCCGAGTCGACAGCAGCGAAAACGTAAGATGGATAGTCGAAAAGCTTGTCAGCTTGCCCGATATCCGCTTCTGTCCGCATGGCAGACCGGTAGCTTATGATTTAACAATGAGCGAGATAGAACGCCAATTCAAGAGAACATAATTAATCTATAAGGAAAATTGATATGTCATTTAAAGTACTGAAAACAGAGGGAAATGCAAGACGTGGCGTTATGGAAACCGTTCACGGTACCATACAGACACCCGTGTTCATGAATGTCGGAACTAGTGCCGCTATCAAAGGCGGAGTTTCTACAATGGATCTTCGTGAAAACGGCTGTCAGGTCGAGCTTTCAAACACATACCATCTTCACATTCGTCCGGGAGACGACCTTATTTATAAGCTTGGCGGTATTCATAAGTTCTTTAACTGGGATAAGCCCGTTCTCACCGATAGCGGCGGATTTCAGGTGTTTTCGCTTGCCGGACTGCGACGCATCAAAGAGGAAGGTGTATATTTTTCTTCTCATATCGACGGTAAGCGTATATTCATGGGCCCTGAAGAGAGCATGCAGATACAGTCACATCTGGCATCAACAATTGCTATGGCGTTCGATGAGTGCATTGAAAATCCTGCAGAGTACGACTATACAAAAAATAGTATCGCTCGCACAACACGATGGCTGAAGCGATGCAAGGTTGAGATGGCTCGTCTCAATTCTCTTGAAAGCACAATTAACAGAAATCAGCTTCTTTTTGGTATCAACCAGGGAAGTACTTATAAGGATCTTAGAATAGAGCATATGAAGCAGATATCCGAGCTTGATCTCGACGGATATGCCATCGGCGGCCTTGCTGTTGGAGAATCTGCCGAGGATATGTACGAAACTATTGCAACTGTAGAACCGTACATGCCTAAGGATAAGCCTCGCTATCTTATGGGAGTAGGCACTCCGCTCAATATTCTCGAAGCGGTAAATCTCGGTGTAGATTTCTTCGATTGTGTTCTGCCCAGCAGAAACGCTCGCCACGGCAATCTTTTGACATGGGATGGAAGACTCAATCTGCTTAACGAGAAGTATCTCTATGACGAGCGCCCCATCTCTCCCGGATGCCAGTGTCCCGCTTGCAAGAACTATTCCAGAGCATATATCCGCCATCTTTTCAAGGCGCGTGAGCAGCTTGCAGGACGTCTTTGCGTTCTCCATAATCTTTGGTTCTATAATGAACTCATGGCAGAGATCCGCAAGGCGCTCGATGAAGGACGCTTTGCAGAGTTTTACGCTAAATACAGAGATGTACTCGACGTACATCAGTAATAAAAAAGGAGCTGTTTACAGCTCCTTTTATGTTTATACGGGTAAATAGGTAATAATTAGCGCACCTAACACAAGGCTTGCTGCATTTGCGGTCAACGCACATGCTATCGCGCGCTTTGTGCCTTTTTCTTTGAATGCAAAAGCATAGAGAAGTGTTTCAGCTATGAAAATGAATATTTCTGTCGCGTAGAATACAAGCTGCCAATAGTATAGGTCGTTATTGACACCGCCAAAAGATGCATTCAAAAATGTTTGAGTAATGAGGTTGCATATAATAAAGAGTATCCAGGTTGACTTTTCTCTGTACCCGAAGATGTAGAATATTATACCTTCAATGAGAATAGTCAAAGCGATTCGCGATGCGATCAAAACGGGCGCGCGCCATTCGCGCTCACCAACAATTAAAGATCCCTTTTTTAAATCGAGAGTAAGAATGTTGCTGTATTTCTCAAGTCGTTGAGTCGGCACAAAAAACTCAGTTTCGCTTCCATTGTAACTTGCAATTATCGTCCAGCTGCGCTCGTTTGCCGCTTCGAAACTATACGGGAGGATCTGATCGTGATAGTAAAATCTGTAGTATCGCTCCCATCCGCGCTCAACAGTTGTCAAAATACACTCTTTCATTTCGCCGTTTTCTTCAACGAACAGCTTTACTTCCAAATCATCAGCCGGGTTAGACACGACTATCGTGAATCCGGGCGGCTCTGCAGAATTTGCAAAGCAGTGAAGCGATAAAATCACAGACAGAAGAACCAACAGTACAAAAATACGTTTTTTCATATTTCCTCCTATGATAAAGAGGGCATTTTCGGTGCGATTTTGTTTTCGTAAACGGAAAACAAAATTGCTATTATGTACGCGCTGACGATGCAGGAGATAATTTCTTCTCCGATTCTGGGGATAAGCAATACCCAGAACGCGCGCCCGTTCCAGACCGCCAGTGCTTGACGCAATATCTCGGTATTGATCGTTGTAACGATTAAACGGGGGAAGAAGATAACAGTAAGAACGATAGTATAAATGTTGTTTTCAAATATTTTCGTTCTTATGAGTATGCCGAGAATTATCAGTAAAAATCCTGCAATAGCAACGGCTTCAAGACCAAGGGTCATAAAACCGATATATCCGAAAAGGTTTTTACGGTAGTTGTCGTTTGATAAATATTCGGCTTCGGCTGAAGATGAGTTCAAAAGCAGAAACGCTCGTTCTTCGTCTTCGCTCATCGCAACGCAACCAATAAGGTTGTCGGATGCATATTTTTCCGCAGTGCTTCCGGCAGAAGTGTAGATGGTAAGATTATCTGCGCAATTTACGAATAAATCATCCGGCATGGAAGTGATGCTCGACGGAATATATATTGTATGTAGGGCAGTAAGAGAGGAAAAGGCATCACTGCCTATTGCGGTAACTTTTCTTTCAACTCCGTCACCCGTGTCAACGGAGGCGGGAAGAACGACCATTGCCGAGTCCTTGTTACTTGAAGCCTTAATGAGAGTAAGAGAGTCGTTCGAATATTGTGCAAGTGAGCAGACAAGCTTTGAAAGAGGGGAAAGATCAATCGGATTCTCTGCAGTTCCAATAATCTCGCCCTTTTCGGGAAGTGATTCCTTTTTTAAGATAAATGAATCGATAACTCCATCGCTGTAAAGCGATGCATGACAAAGCGCGCCGAAAATACCTATCAAAAGCAAAGCTGCAACCGCAATTACCGAGAGATGCTTCGACGATTTTGACTTTTTAATTTTGCTCGATATGAATTTCCAAAGATATCCCATAAGAACACCGGTTAAAAACTGAGTTACAGTCAGAGCAGGAATGTATGCTCCGGCGGGCTTGATCAAAGTTCCGAGAAGATCAGCCAATGCAAAAACAGCTCCGCCGTACCATGGGCCGAAAAGTATTGCCGGAAAAGCAGAGAAAACTCCTGAAAAATCTATTTTCAACCCTGCCGCGCCAAGAATCGGCAAATAGAAGGCTGTTGACAGCTTGATAACAATGGCGATAGCTAAAAACAGTGCCGAAACTGTAATTTTCAGTATCGATTTCTTTCGACGATTTTGAACGGTTGTGTCGGTAGCTAATTGAGGCATGTTTATGTTATCCCGTATATGTTTGGGATTTTCTCCTGCTTAAATAATTGAATTGTTTGAGAGAACAGACTTTTAAATTATTATAAACTAAATTATTTATAATGTCAAGGTGAACAAAGCTCGGAATAAATAAATCGGGCTATTCGATTTATGATCGATAAAATTGTAATATAAAATGTTTGGTTTTGAATGGCTTAAATTTTAAAGGTGAAAGGGTGATTTACATGTGTATTAGATCAAAATTAGCATAATATCGTTGTATATTTTGCCAAATTGTTGTTAAACATAGCGAAAAGTATTGATTTTTGATGAATAAGATGATATAATGGTTAAAATACGGATTTAAAGGATTCGCTTTGATATGGAAAAAATTCAAGAAACAAACGCAAATGCAGAGTTGAAAAATTCCACTCCGAAAAAGAAGCGCCGCCGCAGATTTGGTGATAGACATGACGGAAGGCGCGTCCGTTCGCTTGACCCCATGTGCTATGTCGCACCCTTTGTTATGAAGGATCGAAACGATTCGTCTAACCTTTTCAGATCGACTTTGGATATGGAGCCGATAAACGAGTACATACGCCATAAAACACGCGTTGAAGGGCTCGAAGGATTCGGCTTTATGCACGTTATCGTTGCGGCGTATCTTCGCGTTGTTGCAAGCCACCCCGGTCTTAACCGTTTTATTGCCGGTCAGAGGATTTACTCAAGAGATGAAGTTATCCTCAGTATGATGGTTAAGAAAACCATGTCGCTTAACGCTCAGGAAAGTGCTATCAAGCCCTCTTTTTTGCCGTCGGAGAACATTTACGACGTTTACAGAAAAATGCAGGACGAGATCGCTGTCGCACGTAGTGAAGGCGATACCACAGCGCTCGACACCGTAGCTCGTGCTATCGTCAAGCTTCCCACATTGCTTTTGCGCGGATTTGTCAGACT